>JBDMZA010000063.1:0-23614 GCA_039770155.1 Clostridiales bacterium | reverse complement strand
TTTTTTGATTCTGCTTATATGGAGGGAGATTAAGTAACTTGTCTAGAATTGATCAAAAAAAAACACCATTATTTGATGCAATAAAGAAGTATGTAAGTGATAGTGTCGTACAATATCATGTCCCAGGACATAAGCAAGGTAGAGGGATAGGAGAATTTAGAGAATATGTTGGAGAAACTATCTTGAAAATGGATGCAAATGGTATGGAAGATTTAGATTTTGCAAATAATCCAACAGGAGTAATATATGAATCTGAGAAATTATTAGCAAATGCCTTCGGAGCAGAAAACAGTTATTTTATTGTGAATGGTACAACTACAGCTGTTCAAGCTATGATAATGAGTGTTTGTGAACCTGGAAATAAAATAATAATTCCAAGAAATGCTCATAAATCAACAATAGGTGGAATAATATTAAGTGGTGCAATTCCAATTTACATACAGCCAGAAATAAATGAAAAATATGGTATTGCTATGGGGGTAACTGTTGAAAATTTAAAAAATACAATTAAAGAGAATCCTCGAGCAAAAGCAATTTTTATAACTAATCCAACATATTATGGTGTTTCTTCTGATTTGAAATCGATAGTAAGAATTGCTCATAGACATGATATGGTTGTTCTAGTTGATGAAGCACATGGTGGTCATATGTCTTTCCATGATGATTTTCCTTTAACAGCTATGGAAGTTGGAGCTGATTTAAGTGCTGTTAGTATGCACAAAACAGCAGGTGCTGTAACTCAAAGTGCGGTTTTATTACATAGAGGAAATATGGTTTCAACTGATAGAATTAAACAGGTTCTTAATTTAACATATACATCAAGTGCATCCTATATAATTTTAACTTCAATTGATATTGCAAGAAAGCAACTTGTTACAGTTGGACATGATATGCTTGAAAATACTTTGGAGTTAGTTCGATATGCCAGAAATGAAATTAATAAAATTAAAGGATTTTCTTCATTTGGTAGAGAATTAAAGGGATTAGCGGGTTGTTATGATTTTGACGAGACTAAACTTACAGTCAATGTAAGAGGAATAGGCTTAACAGGATATAAAATGGAATCTGTTTTAAGAAAAAAATATAATATTCAGATTGAACTTGCAGATTTAAATAATATTATGGCGATATTTACCATTGGTGACATTAAGAAAAATGTAGATTATTTAATTGAAGCATTTAAAGATATTTCATCAAAATCAAAAATAGTTGAACCATTAGATGAATTGCAAGTACCTGAAAACCCAAAAATGATTGTATCACCAAGAGATGCTTTTTATAGTACTAAAAAGGTTGTAAAGTTAGAAGAGTCTGAAGGTGAAATTGCAGGAGAAATGATTATGGCATATCCTCCAGGAATACCTGTTATTTGTATGGGAGAGAAAATATCGAAAAATATTATAAATTATATAAATTTGTTAAAAGATCAAAATTGTGAATTACAAGGGGCAATAGACCCGTTTGTAAATTACATTAGAGTTCTTGGAATTGTATAGGGAGAACCTAAAAAATAATACCAAATTCTTTTCGTCTGAAGTTCGCTTAAATCGTGCGAATTCATACTCAAGAATTAGAGTTTATTTTTTGGATATCCCTAGGAAAACTTGAAAATTTTAATTAAATATTAACATAAAGCAAATTGATGCTATATTATATTGAAACATTAAAAAATGAAATATATAATAGATAAGTGCAATTTTAAACCAAATGATATTGAATAAATATATTTTAATTTTGAAAGTTTAATTTCTATAAAGGTTAATATTATTTTTTAGTTATCAAAATTTTAGGATATCTTTAAAATTATTGTCGTTTTTTATTAATAAAAAAATGAAAATATTTTTAGGTTTCCATAAGAAATATTAAATAATTTTTATTAATTATTTAAAAAATTATTTTTAAAAGTTATCAATTTAAACCATCAAATTATCATTATTCTTAGTATCTTAAGTTACAAATTGTTCACTATTTGTTCAAAAGTTATTGGGATAATATAATTTGAAAATTTGTTTTAGGGGGGAAAAGTGTGATTGAGGTACAGAAACTTTCAAAGAGTTATGGTCGAATTAAAGCAGTGGATGATATAACATTTACTGTTGAAAAAGGTGAAATAATTGGATTCTTAGGTCCAAATGGTGCAGGTAAATCAACAACAATGAATATGATAACAGGTTGTTTATCAAGTAATGGTGGATCTATTAAGGTATGTGATAATGATGTTTTTGATGCTCCTAAGGAAGCAAAAAAGCACATAGGATATTTACCAGAACAACCACCTTTATACACAGATTTGACAGTTAAAGAATTTTTGAATTTTGTAAGTGATTTGAAAAAAGTTGACAAAAAAGAAAAACTTGAACAAATGGATGAAATTATGAATCTGGTAAAGATTAAGGATGTTGAAAACAGATTAATAAATAATCTTTCAAAGGGTTATAAGCAGAGAGTGGGAATTGCACAAGCACTTATAGGTGGACCAGAAGTTTTGATTTTAGATGAGCCCACTGTTGGGCTTGATCCAAAACAAATGGTCGAAATACGTAAATTAATTAAAGCCTTAGGAAAAGAACATACGATAATATTAAGTTCTCATATACTACCTGAGGTAAGTGCTGTTTGTGATAGGGTTATTATCATAAATGAAGGGAAAATAGTAGCAATTGACACTCCTGAAAATCTTTCAAGGGGTACAGAAAATTTATTAAATATATCAATTAAAATAGCTGGTCCTGAAAAAGCTGTTCAAACTCTTTTAGAAGATGTTGAAGGTGTTGCAAAAGTTGAATTTGTTAATTCAAATAAAAAGAAAGTTGAAAGTGATTTTATTATAGAATCTGAGAAGGATATTGATATTAGAAAGCCTATATTTAGAGCATTAGCTGCTAAAGACTATCCTATATTGGAACTAAAATCTTTGAATTTAACATTAGAAGATATTTTCTTAAAACTTACTACCCAAGAAAAGGAGGTAGAATAAATGCTATCAATTTTTAAAAAGGAATTAAGATCTTATGTTTATTCACCTATCCCTTATGTTTTAATCGGACTATTCTTACTAATAACTTCTATAACTTTTAATAGTTTCTATAGTCAAATGCAGACAACTCTTGATGAAAATGCAATAAATCAAACTCTTGGTTTTGGAAATACGGTAATGGTATTTTTGACACCAATACTTACAATGAAGTTGTTGGCAGAAGAGAGAAAAAATAAGGTAGATGCTCTTTTACTATCATCTCCAGTAAGTATAACAAGTATTGTTATAGCTAAGTATTTGGCTGCAGTAGTTATGTTCTTGGCATTAACTGCAAGTACTTTAATATATCCAATTATAGTAATATCATTATCTAAAGTTGCATCAGTTGAAATGCTTGGAGGATATTTAGGTTTTATTTTGGTAGGAGCAAGTTATATAGCTTTTGGATTATTCGCATCATCTTTAACAGAAAGTCAAGTTGTTGCAGGAATAATATCTCTTGTAGGTTTATTACTTATGCTTTTGATGAATGCAATACAACCTATAGTTGGTGATTTTTGGTATGGCATATTTAAATGGTTTAGTCTTTTAGATAAATATGCAGCTTATCAGAGCGGTAAATTTATAATTACACCAATTATATATTATTTAAGTTTTATATCATTATTTGTAGTTTTAACAATAAGAGTAATAGAAAAAAGACGTTGGAGTTAGGGGTGATTATGTGAAAAAAAAGGAATCGGAAAAAAAGAAAACTGGTAAAAAGAAATTTAAAAATTTGTTTTCAAACAGAAATTTTGTAGGTGGTGTTACATCTATAGTTATTGTTATTTTGATAATTGTATTATTTTTTGCAGTAAATATACTATCAGTTAAGGTTTTGGATGATACACTAAAACTTTCCTGGGATTTGACATCAACTAAAAAATTCTCATTTGATGAAGAAAGCACTAATTTTTTGAAAGAATTAAAAACGGATGTAACAGTATATTGTTTATTTAGTAAAATTGATAAAAGTGGTAAATTAGCAGAATATAAAGATCAAATTGAGTTTGTAGAAAAATATGGTAAATACGATAATGTTAAAATTGTTTTTAAAGATCCGGATAAGTATCCAAATATAATATCAGAAATTGATCCTGAAGAAAGCCAAGAAAATCTGGCATATGGAACTATTGTCATAAAGAGCGATAAAAGAATGAAATTATTAGCTGTAGATCAATTAAATTATAAAGCTACAGATGAGTATGGACAGCAAACAGGCGAAGAATTTTTTACTGTTGAAACTCAAATCACAAATTCTATAAACTATGTGGCAAAAGAGAAAATACCTAGTATTTATTTTCTTACAGGTCATAGTGAAAAAGCATTAGACACTGATATGACTATATTTGGAAAATATATTGATGCCTATGGTTTTGAAGCAAAATCATTAAATTTAATAAAAGATGACCTAACACCAGAAGATATTGTTGCTATTGTAGGACCTAAAAGTGATATTAATAAGGATGAAGCTGAAAAATTGAGTGACTTTACAAAAAATGGAGGTAAACTTTTAAGTTTTATTGATCCATTGAAAAATTCAAAGGATTTAGAAAATTTAGACAGTGTTTTAAGTGAATATAACTTGGCATTAGAGTATGATATAGTAAAAGAAAAAAATAAAAATAATTATGTAGATGATGAAATAAATACTTTACCAGAGATACAACAACATGATTTAACTAGTGTATTTACAGAAAATCAAGCACAGATATTATTACCTGAAAGTAGAAGTATAAAAGTTTTGAATAATGAAAAAGAAGGATTAGCTGTTACTCCTCTCTTTCTGACAACAGAAGAGGCTATTGGAGATCAATATGATGCTGAAGAACAAGATTTAAATGGACCCTTAAATTTAGGTGTGGTATCTGAAAATCAAAATACTGGTATGAAAATTTTAGCAATTGGAAATTCTATTTTTATTAGTGATCAAGGTATTGAAGCAACAAGAGGAAATGTTTTTGTACAATCTTTATTAACTTGGTTAACAGATAATAAAGATGAAATTATTATTAAGCCAAAAGATAAAGAACAAGTCCAAATTAATTTATCAAATATTAAAATTATTCTTCTAAGTGTTTTAATTATAGTCGTTATACCTCTTTTGGTATTGGGAATTGGAGTATTTGTTTGGCTTAAGAGGAGGCGTCTATGAGGAAATTTCGTTCTGTTATAATTTTATTTATAGTCGTTCTGATATTTGGAGGTTTAGCTTTTTATTTTACTAAGTTTTATACTCCAAAAGCGGAAGATGTTGAAGAGGAAGATCAGACAACGCCTGCTGAAACTATAACAGTTGTGGAATATGGGGATAAATTAAATAGTTTTTCATTTAGTTCAAATGATGTGAAATATGAATTTGTAAAATCAGATGATAAATGGAAAATTTCAGAACCTAAGGACTTCAAGTATGACAATACAACTATAGATACAACAGTAGGTTATTTATCAACACTTACAGCAGATAAATTAATAGGTGAAGATGTCAAAAACTTAGAGGATTTTGGACTTGATAAACCATCAATGGAACTGACAATTAAATCTGATGATAAAAAGCAAGAAGTCATCCAAATTGGTGATGAAACCTCTTCTAAATCAGGATATTACCTAAAATTAAAAGATCATGGAAAAGTATATGTAATTTCTACATATGTTGCGGAGAGTTTGAAATTAAGTAAGTCATCACTTTTGGTAAAAGATATTTTACCTTCAAAGGCTGAAGATATAAAATTAATTGCATTATATAAAAATGGTAAGTTATCATTTGAAGCTAATTCTAAATCAGATGCTTGGAAAATAGGAAAACCAATAAAAGCAGATTCTGATGGAAGTTCTTTAATTGCTATGGCTGAAGCAATACCTACAATTAAGGTTGAAAGTTATATAGATGATAAAAATATAGAAGAATGTGGTTTGGATAATCCATCATATGAATTGTTATGTGGCACTAAGGATAAAGAAACAAAAGTTTTATTTGGAATTGAGAAAGTTAAAGGGACTTCTATATATGCTAAACTTGATGGAAAAGATGAAATTTTTACAATTAATATGGAAGTTTTAAATTTCTTGGATAAATCAGCACTTGATGTAACAAGTAAACTCATATCAATACCTGATTATAAAGATGTAAGTGAAATGAATGTAACAATTGATGGAAAAACTCATACATCAAAAATCACAGTAAATAAAGATGATAAAGAGAAAGATAAATTTATTGTAGATGGTGTTGATATTAAAAAGAAGGAGAAAGATGAAGGAGATTCTTTATTTAGAGAATACTATCAAAGTGCTATAGGTGTCGTGTTTAGTGAGGTTGATTTAGAAGAAGAACCTGAAGGAGAATCTGACATAGAGATAGTATATAATTTGAAAAAAGATCCTGGGAAAATAGAAATAAGTTTAATAAGCAAAAATGATAAATATTATTATGCATTTAAAGATGGTGAATATACCGGAACACTTGTATCAAAAGAAATAGTAAAAAATGGATTAATAGAAAAAACAAAAGAATTAGAAAAATTTATAGAAAAGAATAAGTAAAATTAAAGATTAAAACCAACTATTTAGGGTTATCTAAAAAATAATATCAATTTTTTAGAAATCTATAAAATAAGTTGGTTTTTTTTATAATTTTAGTGATTCTTAAATTTTGAAAATGTGATAGTATTTTTCAGCCTATCCTTACTATGATAAAATAGATATAATATTATAAAAATAACTATCTGAACAAATTATATTTGAATGGAGTGTCATAAATAATGCCAAAGTTAAAATTGAAAAAGAGCTTAAAGAGATCAGAAATATACAGAATTACAATATTTATGGTGATGGTTTTAATAATTATAAGTATTGCTTATGTAGGATATTTAAAAAGTAATAATACCATTTCTTCAGATATCAGTGTTTCGGATTTATTTAAAAAATTTTTTTCCTTTAATTCTAATAATGAAGTTAAACTTAAAACAATAGTTTTTAAAAATAAAGATTTGAAGTCTTTAGATGTTGGTGAGAATTATTTGTATAAAGTTACAAAAGAAAACATAGAAATATATGATAAAAGTGGAAGTAATGTAAATAGTTTTGACATTAATATGAATAATCCAGTTGTCAAAGCTAATGGAGAATATGCTGTAGTGGTAAATTTGGAAGGCTCAGAAATCATTTATTTAAAAAATGCAAAAATAGTAAATGATATAAAAACTAAAAAAAATATAGTGAACTTTAGTTTGAATGAAAAAGGATATGTATTATATTTAGATGAGGCTAAGGAATACAGAACTGCAACTAATCTTTTAGATCCAAATGGTACAGAGATTTTTGATAAAGGAAAAGGTGAACAATTTATAATTGATGCTAAAATTTCTCCTAAATCTGATTTTGTAATAATGAGTGTTATAGATACATCAGGTGTATATGCAAATACTAATATCGAATATATAGACTCAACTGTTAATTTTGGAAAAGTAATATCAAGTACTTCAAAAGATGATAGTATATATTCAACTATAATACCTTTTGAAGAAGGTTCAGCTGTTATAGGAAGTAGTGAGTTAGCATATTATAATAAAGAATCAACATTAAAATGGGAAAAAACTTTAAATGGAAGAATTCAGAGTGTTACCCCTGTTAATGACAGTGAATTTGCAATTTCAACTAATAATAGTAGTAATAATATGATGGATACAAATGAGTCGGAGATTAAAATGTTTAACATAAAGGGGAAAATTGTATCAAATTATAAAGTTTTAGGAAGTGTAAAAAATATAAGATCATATAAAAATAAATTATTGACATATACTTCAAGAGATATTTATGTAAATGATGATGATGGAGATAATTTATGGAAAAAAAGTCTGAAAGAAGATATTATAGATGTTTATTTTTTATATGAAGATAGAATTGCAGTTGTGGATAGAGAAAAAATAGAAATTTACAAGATTAGTTTATAAATTAGGGTTTCATATACTTGATTCTCTATTTGAAATACTTTCTATGTTTAGGTATAATAATTATCAAATCAAGTACTAGCATATGGGATATTTGAAATTTAAATATGCAAAATACATTAGTCTTAATATTGAAGTTATTGATATCCCTTATAGGAGAACCTAAAAAATAATACTCAATTTTTTTCGTCTGAAATTCCGTTAAATCGTGGGAATTCATACTCTAGAATTATAGTTTATTTTTTAGAATATCCTTACTTCAATATGAAATAATAGAGAGGTGCTGAAAATATGAAGAGTGATTCAGTAAAAAAAGGAATAGAGAAAGCACCACATCGATCATTATTTAAAGCGATGGGGTATATAGACGAAGAAATTGAAAAACCCATGATAGCAGTTATAAACTCAAAGAATGAGATTGTACCAGGACACATTCATCTTGATAATATTTCTGATGCTGTAAAAGCAGGCATTAGAATTTCGGGTGGGACTCCTATTGAATTTGGTTCTATAGGAATATGTGATGGTATTTCTATGGGGCACGAAGGAATGAAATACTCTCTGCCTTCTAGAGAATTAATTGCAGATTCATGTGAATCAATGTTGTATGCTCATGCTTTTGATGGTGCTGTTTTTATACCAAATTGTGATAAGATTGTTCCTGCGATGTTAATGGCTGCAGCAAGAGTTAATATTCCATCAATAGTTATAAGTGGTGGTGCTATGCTTTCATTAAATAAATCAGGAAAGAACTTAGATTTAAATAGTGTTTTTGAGGCAGTGGGGTCATTTAAAGTTGGAAAAATAAGTGAAGAAGAAGTTACTCAAATAGAGAATTCTGCATGTCCTACTTGTGGTTCATGTTCTGGTATGTTTACAGCAAATTCTATGAATTGCTTAACTGAAGCTTTAGGAATGGGGTTACCTGGAAATGGAACTATTCCTGCTGTATATTCAGAAAGAATAGGTCTTGCCAAAAGGGCAGGAATGAAAGTGATGGAATTAGTTGAGAAAGATATAAAACCATCTGATATTATGAAAAAAGAGGTTTTTGACAATGCTCTTTGTGTAGATATGGCATTGGGATGTTCAACAAATTCTGTTTTACATTTACCTGCAATAGCAAATGAAGTTGGTTTGAAAATAGATTTAAAAAGTATAAACGAAATAAGTAGTAATGTACCTAATTTATGTAAACTAGCACCATCTGGCTTTCATCATATGCAGGATCTGTATGAAGCAGGAGGAGTACAGGCAGTAATGAAGGAATTGTCAAAAAAGAATATTTTAAATTTAGATTTAATGACTGTTACAACAAAAACTGTGGGAGAAAATATTAAAAATACAAAAGTAAAAGATAATAATGTAATAAGATCAATTGATAATCCTTATAGTAATACAGGTGGAATTGCGGTATTGGAAGGAAATATTGCACCTATGGGTGCTGTTGTAAAAAGAGCAGGTGTAGAAAAAGAGATGCTTGTTCATAGTGGTCCTGCTAAAGTTTTTAACTCAGAAGACGATGCTATTGAAGCTATTTATAATCGTCAAATAATAAAAGGTGATGTAGTTGTAATAAGATATGAAGGTCCAAAAGGCGGTCCAGGAATGAGAGAAATGTTAGGACCTACATCAGCAATAGCAGGTATGTCACTTGATAGAGAAGTTGCATTAATTACTGATGGGAGATTCTCAGGTGCAACAAGAGGAGCTTCAATTGGACATGTTTCACCAGAAGCAATGGAAGGTGGACCAATAGCAATAATAAAAGACGGAGATATTATTAATATAAATATTAATGAAGGAAAAATAAATATAAGTCTTTCAGATGATGAAATTTCAAAAAGATTGAAAAATTGGGTTAAACCTTCCCCTAAAATTACTAAAGGCTATATTGGAAGGTATGCAAAGTTAGTTACTTCGGCTAATACAGGAGCTGTTTTAAAAACCCCAGAAGATATATAAAAAGGTGGTGATCTCATGATACTAAATGGAGCGCAAATTTTAATTGAGTGTCTAAAAGAACAAAAAGTAAATACAGTATTTGGATTTCCTGGAGGTGCGGTTCTAAATATTTATGATGCTCTATATAATTCAAAAGATGAGATAAAGCATATACTAACTTCACATGAGCAAGGAGCATCTCATGCTGCTGATGGTTATGCAAGGGCAACAGGTAAGGTTGGTGTATGTATTGCAACTTCAGGACCAGGTGCTACAAATCTTGTAACAGGAATTGCTACAGCATTTATGGATTCAGTTCCCATGGTTGCTATTACAGGACAAGTTCCTACTTCTCTTCTTGGAAAAGATTCTTTTCAAGAAGTTGATATTACTGGAATTACTATGCCAGTTACAAAACACAATTATATTGTAAAAGATGTTAATGATTTGGCTGATATAGTAAGAGAAGCATTTAAAATTGCTAATGAAGGAAGACCTGGACCAGTTTTAATTGATATTTGTAAAGATGTAACTGCTGCAAAAGTTGAGTATGAAAAAATTGAACCAAAATTTACTAGAAATAAATATAGTTTACCTGATGAAAATGATTTAAGAAATTTTGTTAATGCATTAAGAGAATCTAAAAAACCTGTAATTTTGTCAGGCGGAGGAGTTTCCATAGCTGGAGCAAATAAAGAATTAGTAAAATTTGCTGATAAATATAAAATTCCTGTATCTACAACTTTAATGGGATTGGGTTCATTCCCAGGTGATCATAAATTTTATATGGGTTTAACAGGTATGCATGGCTCTAAAACTTCAAATGTTGCAATATCTGAATCAGATTTATTTATTGCTATTGGAGCAAGATTTAGTGATAGAGTAATAAGTGATGTTAAGAAGTTTGCTCCAAATGCTAAAATTGCCCATATAGATATTGATCCTGCAGAAATAGGAAAAAATATAACTATTGACATTCCTTTAAATGGCAATATAGTGGATATATTAGAGAAAACTGAAAACTTATTAGATGAAAAGCCGTATACATCATGGAATGAAAGAATTGAAGAATTAAAAGAAAAACATCCTCTAAAATATAAAAAAGATGATGTATTAAGACCTCATTATATAATTGAAAGGTTATACAGCCTAACTAAAGGTGATGCAATAATTACAACTGAAGTTGGACAGAATCAGCTATGGGCAGCTCAATTTTATAAATATAAAGAGCCAAGGCAATTTATTTCTTCCGGTGGATTGGGTACTATGGGATATGGTCTTGGGGCTTGTATAGGTGCTCAACTTGGAAGACCAGATAAGAAAGTTATTAATGTAGCAGGAGATGGAAGTTTCAGAATGAATTTAACTGAAATTGCAACTGCTGTAGAATATAAAATTCCAATAATAATTGCTTTACTAAATAATCAGGTTTTAGGCATGGTAAGACAGTGGCAGGAATTATTCTATGATAAAAGATATTCTTCAACAACTATTGAAAGAGCTACTGATTTTGTTAAACTTGCTGAAGCTTTTGGAGCTATTGGAATTAATGTTTCCAGTAAGGATGATGTAGACAAGGCTATTGAGAAAGCTTTGAGTCAAACTGACACACCAGTAGTAATTAATTTTGAGATAGATAAAGATGATAAAGTATTTCCAATAGTGCCACCAGGAGCTGCAATATCAGATTTGATAGAGGAATAGATGAAAAAACAGGTTTTTATAAAAAACCTGTTTTTTTAGTTCTCCTTAGTATTTATTATTGTTAAATCCCATAGCTGTTATTATAAAATTGGAAAGTAACAGGAATATATTTACAATTAAACAATATAGTAAAAATCCAGGAATGTCATTTAACATGTCAACATTATCATAAAGAAATGTATAAATAATTATAAGAAGAACACAAGAGATTGAACATGTAATAGTACTGACAAGAAATTTTGTTACTGTTTCACTTCGACCAAGCAGAACTCTTACTAGCAAACCAAGTAAAATAGAAACAGATGGTATAATATTTAATACAAAAACAACATAATGATCAAGATTATTATCATTTAATATATTTTGAATTATTCCATAAAGACCAACATATAATAATATAATAATTATTAAAAAAGTTACAAAAACCTGTTTGGGATTCACAAAATCTCTCCTTTTTAATAAGGTATAGTAAAAAACGAACTGATTATAATTTATATTGAATAGGTTAATATTATAGTTTATTTTCTATTTTGTCTAATTAATTTATAACATTTTATTGAATAAAAATAATTTTAGTCCTATAATAGGGAATATCCAAAAAATAATCAGAATTCTCAAATAATAAATCACAGATTTTGGTGATCTTCAGATTTGGAAATGTGATATTATTTTTTTTATAAAATTAAAAAATTTTAAATTCTTATAGTATTATTTTAAAAAATAATTTGTAATAAAACAAGGCATATTTCAATGAGGATAAAATTCTTTGAAAGAAATATAATTAAAATAAGATATTAAGAGGGTATTAAAATGAATAAAACTATTGAAGAAATTAATGAAAAAATAAAAAAAGGTACCGCTGTTGTGCTAACAGCAGAAGAAATAATTGATTTTGCAAAGGATAATGGAATAGAAAAAGCTGCTAAAGAAGTTGATGTAGTTACTACAGCTACATTTGGACCGATGTGTTCAAGTGGTATATTTTTAAATTTTGGACATGCAAATCCACCAATAAAAATGAAAAGAGTCTGGTTAAATGATGTTCCAGCATATACTGGAATTGCTGCTGTAGATGCGTATATTGGTGCAACAGAATTATCAGATCTTGGAGATTTTGAGTATGGTGGAGCCCATGTTATTGAAGATTTGATTGATGGTAAGGATATAAAATTATATGCAGAAAGTTATGGAACTGATTGCTATCCAAGAAAAGAGATTACTACAACAATAAATAAATCAAATATTAATCAGGCTTATATGTTTAACCCAAGAAATGCCTATCAAAATTATCCAGCAGCTACAAATTCATCAGATAGGACTATTTATACTTATATGGGTACTCTTTTACCTAATAACAATAATATTAACTATTCTACATCTGGTCAATTAAGTCCATTAATTAATGATCCTTATCTTAGAACAGTAGGTATTGGAACAAGAATTTTTCTTGGAGGGACAGTAGGATATGTATCATGGGAAGGTTCACAACATAATCCAAATCCTAATAGAGGAGATAACGGAGTGCCAATAGGACCAGGTGCATCATTGGCTTTAATTGGTGATATTAAACATATGTCAAAAGAATTTGTAAGAGCAGCGGTATATGAAGGCTATGGTGTAAGTTTATTTGTAGGTATAGGAATACCTATTCCGATAATTGATAAAGATATATTAATAAATACATTAGTTTCAGATGATAAAATATTTACTGAAATTATTGATAAAAGCGGAAACGAAGGTTCATTAAGAAAAGTATCTTATAAAGAATTGCGGTCAGGTTTAGTTGAACTAAAGGGTAAAAAGGTTCAAAGTGCTCCATTATCAAGTTTAAGAAAAGCTAGAGAAATAGCTAATTTATTGAAAAATAATATTAAAAATAGTAATTTTTATCTAACTCAAGCTGTACAACCATTACCTAGAGAGAATGTTATTAATAAATTGGACTTAAGAGGTGAATATAGAGTATGAAAAAAATAAAAGTTACATTATACTATCCTGCAGATAAGGTTACAAGACCTATTACATATCATCTTATAAAGGATTATAATTTACAATTAAATATTCTACATGCAGATATTAATTTAAATAAAACCGGTAAACTTATTGTTGATATTTATGGTTTGGAAGATAAAATAGATGAAGGATTAGATTTTATTTCAAAACAAGGTATTGAATATAAGATTTTTAATAAATCTATTATATGGAATGAAGATAGTTGTATACATTGTGGTGCATGCACTGCTGTATGTCCTTCAGGTGCTATTAAGATGGATAGTGAATCGTGGAAATTGACTTTTGATAAAGAAAAATGTTTGATTTGCGAGTTGTGTGTTAAAGCTTGTCCATTAGATGTAATGAATGTTTTAATATAATTATGTATGAAAAAAGATATTATAGAGATTGGATGAAATCGGAAGATCTAGAGTCTTTTAGAATAGTTGAATTAGAAACAGATTTATATATTTGTGCAGATAAAAACTTAAGTGATATAGCCTATTATTTTGTCAAAAAATACAGAAAAGATATAATAGATTATATTAAAAGAGATAATAATTTTTTAGACTCTCTTGTTCCGGTTTTTAATAAGAAAAACTCTCCAGAAATTGTGGTTAAAATGTGTGAAGCTTCCAAAATAGTAAATGTTGGACCAATGGCTTCTGTAGCTGGAGGTATAAGTGAAATGGTTGGTATGCAATTACTTAAGAATTCAAATGAAGTGATTATAGAAAATGGTGGAGACATTTTTTTGAAATCAGAAAGAACAAGAGTAATTGGCATATATCCTGGAAAAAATAGTCCATTTAATAACTTGGGAATTAAAGTAAAACCTAATAAACATCCTTTAGGTATTTGTACATCATCAGGAATTTTAGGACATTCTTTAAGCTTTGGTAAAGCATCTGCTGTAGTTATTTTGTCTAGATCTGCTTTTTTAGCTGATGCCGTTGCGACTTCTGTTTGCAATTTGATTAAGGATGAAAAATTGATAGAATATTCTATTGATTATGCAAAAAAAATAGAAGGTGTTCTTGGAATACTAATAATAATTAATGACAAAATTGGAATTTGGGGAGATATTGAAATCACTAAGGGATAGCTAAAAATAAATTCACTGTTTCAAGAGAATTTTAGGCATAAAGAATTGAATATTATTTTTCAATCGCTCTTTAAAATAATATATTTTATAATTCATTACTAGAAAATGATAATTACGATTGATTTAAAAATATCGTTTGGGAGGCAATATGGAAGAACTTAGAAAAAAATTAAAAAAGTTAAATAGAATTGTTGTAAAAGTTGGTACTTCTACTATAACACATGAAAATGGAAAAATTAATTTTGAAAGATTAGATAGATTAACAAGAGCTTTATCAGGGCTTGCTAATCAGGGGAAGGATGTTGTATTGGTTACCTCAGGAGCTATAGGAGTTGGGCTTGGTAAATTAAATTTATCAGAAAAACCAAGAACAACTGGTGAAAAACAAGCTTTAGCGGCTATTGGTCAATGTGAACTTATGCATATCTACAGTAGATTTTTTTCTGAATACAGTTATTTTGTGGGACAAATGCTTGTAACCAGAAATGTTTTTATAAATGATGGAAGTGGAAGAGAAAATATTATAAATACATTTAATAATCTTTTTGATAAGAGGATAATTCCAATAGTAAATGAAAATGATTCTGTTTCTGTCGACGAAATTGATTTTGGGACTACCCATATTTTTGGTGATAATGATACACTTTCAGTTTATGTTGCAAAAGCAATAAATGCTGATATTTTAATACTTTTAAGTGATATTGATGGATTTTTTGATTGTGATCCTAAAATAGATGGAAATGCAAAATTAATTTCTGTCATTCATGAAATAACAGATAATTTTATGAAATATGCTGGTAATCCAGGCTCTAAAAGAGGAACTGGAGGAATGGCAACAAAAATTGAAGCTGCAAAAATAGCAATTGAATCTAATATTATTATGGCTATTGCAAATGGTAAAGATCCTTTGATTATAAATGATATTTTAAATGGTAAAGATCTTGGATCATTATTTGTTAATAAAAAAATACTAGGAAAGCCTAAAAAATAATTGAAATTTAATGTAATATTTTAAAATATTTTGTAAAAAAACGAAGTTATATATAGTTTCTTGAAATCATTGTTTATATAATATATAATTAATGGGACAGCCAAAAAATAAATCTACATTTTAAAATAGTAAGGAGAACCTAAAAAATAATATCAAATTCTTTTCGTCTGAAGTTCGCTTAAATCGTGGGAATTCATACTCGAGAGTTAGAGTTTATTTTTTTGATATCCCAAAGCGTAAATTTTACTGATTCTCAGATTTTAAAATGTGATATTATTTTTTAGAATTTTCAATATATAATTTTGTTTTATGCATTTTCATGTTTATTCTTTTAATTATAAATCTAACTGTATTTCAATTTAAATATAACCAAGAAACAAACTGGTCAATTAAATTTCAAAAATCTAAATAAATCAGTACTATATAGTTTAATTAAAAGCTTAGTTTTTAGAACTAATTTTCTAGGCATGATTTTAAATTATAAGACAACTTTTTTCTAAAAATATCAATGATTTAACGAATTTTTTTATTACTCATATGTATTAGGCATAATCAAAATTTCATAAGATAATTTTTTGATTATGCTTTAGTAAGGGATATTCCTAAGAATATAGATTTGATTTTTGGATATACCAGCTATCCTAAATATAAACTTAAAGGTTGTGAGTAAATGCCTAAATTTTTTAACGACAGGTATAAAGTTTTTGGTGCTTTCTTATTAGTGATTTCAATTATTATTACTTTTCAACTTATTAATTTACAAATAGTAAGTGGTGAAGAATATAGTATTGAATCGCAAAAAAAACTATTACGTGAACAAAGGATTGTGGCTCCAAGAGGAAATATTTTTGATAGAAACGGAATTCCTATAGCTACTAATAGAATTAGTTATACAGTTGATTTGATAAAAACTAATGAGGATTCTGATACATTAAATACTAAATTGTTAAGATTGGTAAATATATTTGAAAAAAATAATGATAATTATTCTAATCTGCTTTCTAAATATTTAGAAATTGATCCTGTTGGGTATGGCCCATACTTGAAAAATTCAAAGAGTGTGCTTGCCAGATGGAAAAAAGATATGGTGGGAGATAAAACTGAGGATTTAGAAAGTTTAAAAACTGCAAAAGATATGTTTAATTATCTCAAAGAAAAGTTTGGAATTGATGAAACATATGATGATAATCAAGCTTATAAAATTATGACTCTAAGATATGAAATATTAATTAAAGGATATAGTATTTTAGATGAATTAAATATTGCAAGAGATGTTAGTAAAGAAACAATATCAGAAATATCTGAAAAAGGTCATAATTTTAATGGAATTATAACGGATGTTGAACCAATTAGAAAATATCTTGAAGCAGAATCAATTGCTCATGTGGTAGGATATGTAGCTAATTTAAACAGTGATGAATATGAGAAATTAAAAAAAGATGACTATTATATGACAGACTTGATAGGCAAAGCAGGAATAGAAAAATCTAAAGAAAAAGATTTAAGAGGAAAAGATGGTTTAAAGAGCGTAGAAGTAGATATTTTTGGTAATGAATCTACAAGATTAAATATTGAACCTGCAATTCCAGGAAAAGATGTAACCTTAAGTCTTGATTTAAAACTACAAAAGGTTGCTATGAATTCATTAAAACTTACAATAGATCAAATAAGAAATGGTCAAGTTGGAGGAGAGTATAATAATCATGATGCATATTTTGGTTCAGTTGTAGCAATAGATGTTGAAACTGGTGAAGTTCTTGTAATGGCAAGTCATCCAAGTTATGATCCAGCAATATTTTCTGCTGATAAAAGTGATGAAAAGGCACAAAATGAGATTGCAGCATTATTTAATCCTAAAAATAAAAAAACATCATCTTATAATAGAGTAATATCTGGGGTATATCCTCCAGGTTCAACTTTTAAACCTCTTATAGGTTTGGCAGCTCTTCAAGAAAATATTATTAATAAAAATACAACAATAAATGATCCTGGAATGTATATTGAAGAGGGAGTTAAAATGACTTGTTTGGAATGGAGAAGAGGTGAGGGAGAGCATGGGGATCTTACGCTTAAAACCGGATTGAAAACATCATGCAATGTATTTTTTTATAAACTGGGTGTTATGATAGGAATAGATAAAATAAATAAATGGGCAAAAATAATGGGTCTTGGTGAACTTACAGGAATAGATATTGGTGGAGAGAGCAAAGGAATGAGATCTACTCCAGAATTTCATGAAGAGAATTTTAATTATAAATTTGGTAATGTATTAACTTCTTATTCTTCCATAGGTCAAGGATATAACATCTACTCTCCAATGCAATTAGTAGGATACACGTCTACATTGGCAAATGGAGGATTTAAATTAACACCACATTTAGTAAAAAGTATATCTGATGAAACAGGAACAGATATAGAATATACAAAGGTTAAAAAAGAGGATTTAAAAATAAAAAAAGAGAACTTAAATATTGTAAAAGAAGGAATGATTGCTGTTGCAAATGATGAAGGGGGAACAGCAACATCAGTTTTTAAGGATTTTCCTTACACAGTAGCTGCAAAAACAGGTACTGCAGAAACTGGAAATAAAACGGATAAACAGTCAGATAATGCTGTTTTTATTGCATATGCACCGGCAGAATCACCTAAAATTGCAGTTTCAATAGTAATAGAACATGGAGTTTACGGATCTTACAGTGCACCTATTGCAAGGAGTATATTTGCTGAATATTTTAAACAAAATAGTGAAAGCACATCATCAAAAAGTATTAATAGTAATAATTTCAAATTTACAAAATAGTTTGGGGACTTAAGGCAGAATTAAAAAATCCGTTAAGCCATCGGCAGTTTCAGAAAAAAGTTGTCTTATGAAATTTTTGATTATGCCTAAAAAAGCTATGTTTTAATTAAAAATGTAATTAATTTTTTTGGATATTCTTTAATTGAATATTAATATTTGTTATACTATAATAAATCAAGCGTGTTTTAAATTTGTATATTTAAAACGCGCTATAAATTACTATTTTTCTAAAGATAAGAGGGTTTGAAAATGAAGTTACTTAAAGATAAATTTAATGTTATTTATTTGGGCTTGTTTATAATATCAGGAATTATGGTTATACAATTGGTTAATTTACAAATAATCAATGGAGCTCGATATGAAGAGGAGTCCCAGCAAAAATTATTAAGAAATAGAAGAATAATTGCGCCAAGGGGTAATATTTATGATAGAAATGGTACACCTATTGCTATTAATAGATTAAGTTATACTGTTGAGATAACTAAAACAATGCAGAATAATGATGAATTAAATAGTATGTTATTAGAATTAGTTAAAATTTTTGAAGATAATAATGATAATTATGAAAAAAGTCTATCTAATTATTTAACAAATGATCCTGTTGATTATGGATCATATTTAAAAAATTCTTCATATGCTGAAAAAAATTGGAAAAAAGATATTGCAGGAGATAATAAAACTTTAATAAAGAAATTAAAAAATCCAAATGCTATTTTTAAATATTTAAGAGAAGAAAAGTTTGAAATAGATAAGAAGTATTCAGATATTGATGCATATAGAATTATGACACTTCGTTATGAAATTTTAATAAGAGGTTATAGTATTTTAAATTCTTTAACAATTGCAAAGGATGTTGGAAAAGTAACAGTTGCAAAAATTGAGGAACTAAATCATTTATTTCCAGGAGTTTCAACTAATATAGAACCAATGAGAAAGTATATAAATATAGAGCCTATAGCTCATGTTATAGGTTATGTAGCTAATATTGATAATGAAGAATACAATCAATATAGAAAAAAAGGTTATTATATGACTGACTATATAGGCAAAATGGGAATTGAAAAATCATATGAAAACCATTTAAGAGGAGAAGATGGACAGCTAAGTCTTGAAAGTGATATATGGAATAGAAAATCAAATCAATTAAAAGAAGAGAAAGCCAAACCAGGAGATGACATAACTTTAACAATAGATATGAAATTACAAAGTGCTGCTATGAAATCATTAAAGGCAAATATTGAAGAAATTAGAAATACAGGTAAGGGAAATAATAATTATCGAGATACATATTTTGGTTCAGTAGTAGCAATAGATGTAAATACAGGTGAGATATTAGTTATGGCAAGTTATCCTAGTTTTGATCCGACTATATTTATAACAAGTTTTAAAAATAAAAAAAGCCAAAAAGCTATTGAAGCATTGTATGATCCTAGTGATACATCAACTTCTCAATATAATAGAGCAATTTTGGGAATCTATCCTCCAGGATCGACATATAAGCCCTTAGTAGGCATTGCTGCACTAGAAGAAGGCAAAATAACAAAGGATACTATTATTGAGGATCCAGGATTCTTTTATGAAGAAGGAGTAAAATTAACATGTTTGGAGTGGCGGATGGGCATGGGAGCACATAATTCAATAACATTAAAAGATGGACTTAAAACTTCATGTAATGTGTTTTTTTATAAACTAGGAATAAAATTAGGAATTGATAAGATAGATCAATGGTCAAAAATGTTTGGACTAGGAGAGTATGTTGGTGTAGAAATTGAGGGAGAAAGTAAAGGTGTAAGATCAAATCCTAAATATCATGATAGTATTTATGATTATAAATTTGGTAAAGTTTTAACTGCGTATTCATCAATAGGACAAGGGTATAATTTATTTACACCTCTACAACTTGCAAATTATGTAAGCACAATTTCAAATGGAGGTAAAAAATATCAACCACATTTAGTAAAGGGTATTTCAGATAATATAGGAACAACAATTCAAGAAAATAAAATTGAGTACAAGGATTTAAATATAGATAAAAAAAATATTCAATCTGTTTTAGATGGAATGGTTGCAGTAACTTCAGAAGATGAAGGTACTGCTGTAGGTGCTTTTGAAGGATTTCCATATAAAGTAGCTGCAAAAACAGGAACTGCACAAAAAGGAGAAACTAACCATTCTGATTATGGGTTGTTTATTGCTGCTGCACCTGCTGACAATCCTAAAATTGCAGTTTGTGTTGTAATAGAAAGAGGAGTGTTTGGTACTTTTGCAGCACCTGTTGCAAGAGATATATTTGATGTTTATTTTAAAACAAAAAATGATAAAACAAATATTGAGAACTTAAAAGAAAATGAATTTGAATGGATACAATAAAAAAGCTGAAATTTTTAATTTCAGCTTTTTTTTAATTATTCTTCTTCTGGTGGATCTATTATTGGAGTCCATATTTCTGTTTTACTTGGAATTACTTGGTCAGGTGTAGCTGTTGGTTCTACAATTATAGGTGTTATTGTATCAATTATCGGATCGGGTGTTTTTATATTATTTGTATCAGTAGAATTAGGAGCATTAGTTTTTTTATCAGAAGTATCAGAATTTCCTGAGTAACCCCTTGGACCAATAACATATTTCATATCTTGAGGTAAAACATATTTTAAAAATTCTCTGTAAATTCTAGAACCGCCATTACCTGATACATGAACATCACAGGATTCATTTTTTGAAATACCTTTAATAAATAAATCAGTAATTGTACCACTACTACAATAAGAAGTTTGTGATTTTCCTGAAAGAGAACAAACGCTTTTTTGTATAACATTATCAGGTTTTACATAGTCTTTAGGTTTTGAATTTTTATGTGCATCCATCATAACAGCATGCCATATCTTACCTGCAGGGTTAGTGTTTAAATATGGGACATCTTGATAGTTCTTATCACCAAACCACACAGAACCAAGATAATATGGGGTATATCCTACAAACCATCTATCCTTTTCTTCATTTGTTCCTGTTTTACCTGATGTTGTTATCATTTGACCATTAGTATTTGTTATTTGAAGTCCAGAACCTGTACCGCTTTGAACAACAGTTTTTAAAATGTCGGTCATACAATATGCAACACCCTTGTTATAAATAGATTTTTGAACTTGTTTATTTTCTCCTGCCTTTTTATCTATTAATACTGTGCCATCCTGTTTAACAACTTTAGTATATAATGTGGGTTCTATATAAACTCCATTATTTGAAATAGCTGTATATGCACCTGCAATTTGTAAAGGATTTGTGGATACTGATCCAAGAGCAGCACCTGTACCCATAACTTTTTGATCAGTCTTAAGAAGATCTTCTTTTTCATAACCAGTACTGGTTAAAATATTAAAAACTTTATGTTTATCAAGTTTGCGCCAAACATTTGCAGCTACAACATTATATGACCACTGTACACCTTTTCTAAGTGGGGTAAATCCATGATATGTTTTACTAAAATTTGTTGGATACTTTTCTGATGAATCTGCTGGATTAAGGTAAATAGGTAAATCATCAACTACTGAGCAAGGTGCTATTACACCGGTTTGAAGACCTGGAGTATATATAGCTATAGGTTTAAAGGTAGAACCTGGTCCTCTTTTTATTTCAGTTGCACCATTAAATACATTAGATAATGTTTTAGGTCCATATCCTCCATAAAGAGCTTTCACATCTCCGGTATGTTGGTCCATTATAACCATGCCTGCTTGTATATCATACTTTTCACCACTAGCTGATACTTGATTTAAAAATGGAAAAAATTCAGGATTAGTAAATACTTTATTCATTGAATTTTGAATATTTGAATCCATAGTAGTATATATTTTCCATCCATTATTATAAATAGAATTTCTAACAAATTGTTCTTGCATGCCTAGTTCTTTACAATCATCAACTACTTGATTTATTACAGCATCTACAAAATAACTTTGTTTTGATCCTATATTATTTATATCACCTTTATCAAAAACTAATTTTTCATTTAATGCCTCTGAATACTCAGTTTTGGTAATGTATCCATCGTTTAACATATATTGCAAAATAACCTTTTGTTTTTCAAGATTGTTTTTTAAACCTTCTTCAGTTAAAGGGTTATAATATGTAGGTGCTTGTGTTATGCCTGCTAAACAAGCTGATTCTGCAAGAGTTAATTTAGTTTTAGTCAAATCTTTGTTGAAATACTTCATAGCAGCTGACTTAACTCCATAGGACTTATTACCAAGATAAATTATATTAAGATAAAGTTCTAAAATTTTGTCCTTATCAGATAATTTTTTTTCCAGTTGAATTGATCGCCACTGTTCTTTTATTTTTCTTTGAATTGTCACATCTTTTTCCTCAGTAAGGTTTCTTACTAACTGCATTGTTATTGTACTTGCACCTTCAGGATTAGAATCTGGATTCTTTATCTTTTTTGATAAAGCTCTCATAAAGCCTTCGAAATCTACACCCTGATGTTCATAAAATCTTTTATCTTCAATAGCTATAAATGAATATTTGATTTCATCTTGAATGTCATTTATAGAGATCCATTCTCTGTTTATAGGAGCATCTAATTTTGTTAATATACTGCCTTTATTATCATAAACAATAGATGTGAAATTTTTTAATTTTAGATCATCTTCTGATAGCAAGGATGTGTTTTTTATAAAACCTACAAGAGAACCACTTACCACACCGGCAGTAGCAAAAGAAAAAACCAATATTAATATAAAAATCATTTTTATTGTGGTTAAGATAAATCTTAATACTGTACGTTTTTTTTTGTTAGTTTTGATCATGGAGATCTCCCTCCTAAATAAATTATATATCATAAACGAGTATCTAAAAATTACAAATTCTTTTGTATTAAGAATTAAATTATTTTTTTGACAGCTCTGTAAATATTATTTATCGAAGTAAATTACATTTTAAATATAAAATATATTCAAATTTTATGTAATAAACGAAAACTTTGTTTGGATTTTTGCTTCGATAGTTATATTATATAATATATTATATATATTTGGTTATCAAATGTTTAATATTTTATTTTAGGAGAATCTAAAAAATAATATAAAATAAAGTAGTTTACTTTTTTTTTGGCATA
>JBDMZA010000062.1:0-4699 GCA_039770155.1 Clostridiales bacterium | reverse complement strand
TTATCTCTGATGTTAAAAAATCTAATTAATTATATAATTTAGAAACAGCCAAAAAATAAAGCTTTATAAAGGAAAGGAGGAAAATTTAATGATTAATAAAACTTATATTACATTAATAGTTCTAGTTGCTTTTTCGTTGTTACTATATGGATGTAATGTTTTATCAGCTACAGAAAAATATTTACGAGCCATTAGAAGTACTTCTAATCTTAAATCATTTGAATCAACAGAAGCATTTAAAATTTCATTTGATTTAGGTAAAGCTTCTGCTAAGGATAAAAAAAAATTAAAAGATTTTAAAGATATATCTATAAATAAAGATTTAAAATATTCAAATGGTAATATTGTAGAGAATGTATTTTTTAATACAGAAAGTATAACAGTAGACAATACTATATATATTTTTGGAAAAAAATCATATCTTAAATCTACATTATTTAACGATAAGTATATAGATTTAAATAAAATTTATTCAGATAATGATATTGATAAAAATAAAAAACTTAATGAAGATTTAATGAAAATTTGGGCAAATTCAGTCGAAAAAGAAATAATGGAAGAAGAAGGCAGTAGTATTATAACTACTCCTGATGGTGATATAAAAGTAAAACAGGTATCTTTATCTTTAAACAATGAAAAAGCAAAAATTATTCTAGGAGATTTAGCAAATTTAATTGAAAACAATAGCAATATTAAGGATATTATTCTCAAAACTTTTAAAGAATATAATGATGAAAAATCTAAAGTCGATGAAAATAAAATTAATGGTTGGTTAGATAATTTAAAAGATAATTTTGAAAGTAATAAGAAAAAATTCGAAATAAATAAATTAAATCTAACAGCTAAATATGATAAAGATAACTATATTATAGAGCAAAATATTAAAGGGACAATAATTTTAAAAAACAAAGGCATAGTAAAAGTCAATTTCACATATGACAAAAAATATTGGAATATAAATAAAAAAATAGATATAAAAATTCCTAAAATTAAAGACTCTGATTTATGGATATCCAAAAGATAAATCTACATTTTAAATATGTTTAAAAAAATATAAAGGAGTTGATTTTTATGATTTTTATTGAAATAAAAAACTTGAAAAAATATTTTAATAAAATAAAAGCGGTTGATAATGTTTCTTTTAACATAGAGTCAGGTCAAATATTTGGATTACTTGGTCCTAATGGGGCTGGTAAATCCACTCTTATATCAATATTAACTACAATATTAGAACCTGATAATGGAATTGTAAAAATTAAAGGTTATGATTTAAAAAAAGAAGCAAAAAAGATAAAACCACTTATTGGATTTGTTCCACAAGAAATTGCTCTTTACCCCACTTTAACTGCAATTGAAAATTTAAATTTTTGGGGAAAAATGTATGGTATTAAAGGAAAGAAATTAAAAGAGCGAATAGAGTTTGCACTGGAATTAACAGGTTTAAAAGCTAGATCAAAAGACAGAATAGAAAAATATTCAGGTGGAATGAAAAGAAGAATAAATATTGCATGTGCTCTCTTACATAATCCGGAACTTATTATAATGGATGAACCTACTGTAGGAATTGATACCCAATCAAGAAAAAATATCTTGGAAACAGTTTTGAATCTAAATAAAGCTGGAATTACAGTTATATATACAAGTCATTATATGGAGGAAGTTGAATTTTTATGTTCAAAAATTGCAATTATGGATAGTGGAAAAATTTTATCAATAGGTACAAAAGATGAGTTAACTGCTTCAATAAATAGTATGGATAAGATCAATATTGAGCTTAAAGATTTTTGTCCAAAAATCGAAGAAAAGCTTAAGATTTTAGAAAATATATCTAATGTAATTGTAAACAATAAGGACGTAACAATAATATCAAAGGATTCCGATACAGCATTGGCTGATATTATAAGAACTATAGAGATAAATAATTGCAAAATCCATACTATAACTATTGATACTCCTAACTTAGAAAACGTTTTTTTACATCTTACTGGAAGAGATTTAAGGGATTAGAGGTGATATTTATGATTTTACAGATTGCATTGAAAGATTTAAGAGTAGTTTTTTTAAAGGATAAACAAAATTTATTAACTAGTTTACTTATGCCTATAGTACTCATTTTAATACTAGGAATGGCCCTAGGTTCTAGTTTTAAACCTGATACCAGAATAGAAAATTTCACAATTTGTGTTGTAAATAATGACGAAGGACTATTATCAAAAATTTTAATAAATTCTGTATTGCGAGATGATTTATCTGAAATGTGTGAAACCTTTGTTGTAGATAAAAAAAAGGCAGAATCCATGTTGAAAAATAAAACTGCTACAACAGTAATTTATATACCTAAAGATTTTTCACATAATTTATCAAATAATAAATCCGTCGAGATAACTATTAATTCTCAGATAAATCAACGGTTTGAATCAAATATTATAAGAAGTGTAGTAAATGAGTATTCTAAACACCTATCCAGAAATTATTCTTCTGCATTTGCTATAATTGATACAATTGATAGTAATTTCAGCAATAACAATACTGAAAACCAAAATAAATCAGACAGAGTAAATGAGACAATGTATGATATACAAAATAACATTAAATTTAAAAAAATTGATTTTAAAGAAAGTAAGACTACTTCTAATGACATTTCATCACTTCAATATTATTCAGCTGCAATGTTAAGTATGTTTATTTTGTTCAGTGGTATAAATGGTTCAAGGTTTTTATTAGAAGAACGAGAGAAAAAAACTTTAGAAAGATTAAAAAGTGTACTCTCTTCAAAGTCAACAATTTTATTTGGTAAATTACTAGGTTTATTTTTTATATGTTTATTCCAAGCAGCAATAATGATTTTATTCACTTCTTTGATTTATAAAGTTAATTGGGGAAGTTCCATTTTAGGAATAATTGTTTTAACATTATTTACAGCTTTATCAGGTGCAAGTCTTTCTTTATTTGTTGCTACAATCTCAAAAACTGCAAAATCTGCTGACGGAATAGGATCATTGATTGTATGGACGTCAACCGCTGTAGGTGGAGGAATGATACCTGTTTCTGTAATGCCAAAGGCTCTAAAAGTGCTTTCAAATTTTACTATAAATAACTGGATTGTAAAGGGATATAATTCATTGATGTATGGAAACTCACTTAATGAAATTTTGATACATTGTACAATTTTATTATTAATGAGCATTATATATTTTGCCATTGGTATTTTAAAATTTAAGATTTAGGAGGTCTAAGAAATGAAACTGTTATACATTGGATTTTATGATTTATTAAAATTATTCAGAAATAAAGTAGTATTTTCAATATTAATATTTCTCCCTATGATGTTTTCATTGTTCGTTAGTTTGATTTTTAATAATGCTGAAAATTCTCAAGAAGTTATTAAAAAACAAGTAGGGATTGAAAATTTAGATAAAGGTTCTTATGGAAAAAAATTAATTAAAGAAATTGAAAAAAACAAAACAATTTCAGTAAAAATCTATAAAAAAGGTAAACTCTATGAAGATGTAGAAAACATAGATATAGAACTAGGATTTATTATCCCTGAAATTTTTTCTGAAAATATTTCAGATTTAAAAACTCCAGTAATTAATACAGTTAAAGCTCCTATGTCAATAGATTCAAATGCTGTAGAAAATATTATAAGCAATTCTTATACAAAATTATTAATGCCATATAATTTAAAAGCATATTTTAAAGAGAATATTCTATCAAAAAGTGAAAATAATTTATCTATAGAGTTTGAAGAAAATGTATTAAATGATTTAGAAAATAACTACAACAAAAATATGAAAAACAATTTAGTAGAGGTAAAGAATAAATGGTATGAGGGCAGTACTGAAAGTAAAAATTATGATGGAACTTCTCAAACGTCAATTGGCTATATTATAATGTTTGTAATGTTTACAATACTATTTGGAGCAGGTGAAATATTAGAAGAAAAGAAGTTTAATACATGGAATAGACTTAAAATAACACCAACAAGCAAAGTAACTATATATTTAGGTAAAGTTCTCGGTATATTTCTAAGAGGTTTAACTCAAGTTGTAATATTAATATTATTTGGATATTTTGTTCTGGGTATATCTTGGGGAAATTCTATATTAGCTACAATTGTTGTCCTTATCACATTTCTACTTTGTATAACAGGTCTAGGAATATTATTAGCAACTTTAGTAAAAACCAATTCTCAATTAGGAGCAATATCAACTATTGTAATTATACCTACAACTGCATTATCAGGATGTTGGTGGCCACTTTTTATAGAACCTGATTTTATGCAAAAATTAGCTGTTATTTTTCCTCAATATTGGGCTATGCAAGGTTTAACTAATACAGTTGTAGGAAATTTAGGATTTAAATCAATAGTAAATACTGTTGGTGTACTATTAGTTATGACATGTATATTTTTTCTGATTGCATTAGGCAGAATCAAAAAATAAAAATCTCTATTGCTCTTTATATTAAAATTATAGAGGGAAAAAAATATATTTATTTTAAAATATGTAATAAAAAAACTTAAAATTCCTTTTAAGACCTCATTTATACATTTATAAACATAGTTTTATAAGTAATATAAATTTTTTAATTAGAGTATAATTAAAGATAATAAATTTTATCTTAGTCTATTCAAATTTTTTAAATACTTCAATAAATTTTAATTCATAAATTAAATATATTAAATTTATAATAAGTA
>JBDMZA010000061.1:0-2817 GCA_039770155.1 Clostridiales bacterium | reverse complement strand
TACAAATTCTTCAAATCCTACAGGTACTGTAACTTCTGCAATTACAGTTGTTAATGACTGGGGTACTGGTGGACAACTTTCTATTATTGTTACTAATAATAGTACTTCTGCAACAAATGGTTGGTCTGTAACAGTTAATATACCAGGAACAATTACTAATATCTGGGGTGGAATAGGCTCAGGTAATGGAAGTGTTACAATTTCCAATGAAAGTTATAATGCAGTAATACCAGCTGGTGGTTCTATAGAAGTTGGAGCAATATACACAAAATAAATTTTCTAAATTTTTTCATATTATTGGTTATCATTGATTTTTATTTCAACTTTAATCAGTCAATTTTGAAACGTTGCAGGCCGTTTACTAAAATAAGCGGCTTTTGACGTTACGTAAATATTCCAAAAATAAAACCTTAATTCTAAAGTATGAATTCATATGATTCAAGTGAATTTCAAACGATAAGAATTAGGTTTTATATGTGATTCATTATTTTAATATGTGTATTTATTTTTTGATTATCCATTAACACCATAATTTTCAGTAATAAAATCAATATCTTTATCACCACGACCACTTAGGTTAACTAATATTGATTTGTATGGTTTTTTCTTAGCTAGTTTGAAAGCAAATGCTAGAGCATGTGCACTTTCAAGAGCTGGAATAATACCTTCTTTTCTACTTAATTCAAAAAAAGCATCAATACATTCTTTATCTGTAATTGCATAGTAATTAACTTTTTTTAAATCTTTTAACATTGAATGTTCAGGCCCTACACCAGGATAGTCAAGTCCACTTGCAATAGAATATACAGGTGCTGGCTCACCTTTATCATCTTGAAGTAAATAACACTTAAATCCATGTATAGTACCTGGTTTACCATATGTAATAGTTGCAGCATGCTCACCATCTTTAAAAGATTTACCAGCAGCTTCAACACCATATAGTGAAGTTTCCTTATCTTCCAAGAAAGACGAAAAAATTCCCATAGCATTACTTCCGCCACCTACACAAGCAACCAAACTATCAGGTAACTCTCCTGTCATTTCAAAAAACTGTTCCCTAGCTTCTATTCCAACAATTCTTTGAAAATCTCTTACCATCATAGGAAATGGATGTGGTCCTACTACTGAACCAATACAATAAATAGCATTAATAGGATCTTTTAAATATGCTTCAAACGCTGAATCAACAGCTTCCTTAAGAGTCTTCAAACCATGTGTTGCAGGAATAACAGTAGCTCCTAATATTTTCATTCTAACTACATTTGGATGTTCCTTTACTATGTCAACTTCACCCATATGTATTTCACATTCTAATCCAAAATATGCAGCAGCAGTTGCAAGTGCAACACCATGTTGACCAGCACCAGTTTCTGCAATTAATTTCTTTTTGCCAAGATATTTTGCAAGAAGTGCTTCACCCATACAATGATTTAATTTATGTGCACCTGTATGATTCAGATCTTCTCTTTTTAGGTAGATTCTACCACCATAGATTTCTGACAAGGTTTTTGCATAATAAACTGGAGTTGGTCTACCTTGATAGTGTTTTCGAATACTTCTAAGTTCAGATATAAACTCATATGATTTACTAATTCTGTGGTAAGCTTTAGTTATCTTATCCATTTCTGCTTGAATATATGGTGGAACAATACTTCCTCCAAATTCACCAAAATTACCTTGTGAATCAGGATAATTCTTAAAATAGTTATTCATATAACCCCTCCAAGATACAATATCTTTATATTGTATTTGTGTAAGAGCCTATTTGTCAATAAGATATAATTAAAATTTATATAATTATTTCCAAGTTATAAATATTAAACCAATGATGCATAAAGGGATTCCAATTAAATTTATAGTTGAAATATCCTCTTTAAAAAAGAGGATACCTATTGGAATTAGCAACAAAGTAAGTATCACATTGCAAAATACTGCTCCATAACTTATATTCCAACCTGCTCGATAAGCAAGAAGAAAACCTAACTCTAAAAAAATTATTGTAAAACCTAAAGCATAACTAACCCAATTTAAGCCCTTAAAAGAACCAATAAAATTAGTATCTTTAGGATAGAATATTAAAATTATAATACAACCTATTAATGCAGTAATATATGTAACAATTAATGAAGCTATTGGATTGATATTATTTGGTGTTGATTTCTGAAAAAAATGATAAAAAATATTTGCCAGTATTATTAATAATATTGATATATAGTACAAAATTTCCTCCTTTTTTGTATTTCTATTAATATTTTTATATAATGAACATAAAAAAAACCCTAATTCTAGAGTATGAAATCATACCATTCAAAGGAATTCAGACCATCCTTAGTTTTCAATTTCATATTTAATATTGTACTTATGTAGAAAGTTTTTGTAAAACAAAATAAAATGAAACAAACTATAAATAATCTGTTTCATTCTATATAAATATTAAATTTAAGCGAGTGATGGGAATCGAACCCACACTATCAGCTTGGAAGGCTGAAGTTCTACCATTGAACTACACTCGCAATATTATGTCAGCTGACTTTTAAAATTATACAAGTTGTTAAACATTTTGTCAATATATTTTTGAAAATTTATTTTAAAAACTTCTTTAAAATAAAAAACATGACTTGTAGATATAAAAAAATACTCGATTATTTTCGTCTAAAATTCGCTTAAGTCATATAAATGCATACTCGAGAACTAGAGTTTATTTTTTGGATATCATTTAGGAGAACCTAAAAAATAATACCAAATTCTTTTCGTCTGAAGTTCGCTTAAATCATGTGAATTCATACTCGAGAATTAGAGTTTATTTTTTGGATATCC
>JBDMZA010000060.1:0-2978 GCA_039770155.1 Clostridiales bacterium | reverse complement strand
TTTATTAGCTGTTTTTACAATAGATTCATTTTCTTTTAATACCTCTATTATAATACTTAATTTAAAGTTATCACTATATTCTAAACTATCCACTATATTAACCACCTTTTTATAATATCACTTGTTGCGTTACCAACATTACAAGCTCTTCTATTTTTTAATTGTTAAAAAATATATCAGCAGGTACCTTATAATTTAGACTTTGGTGTGGTCTTTTGTAATTATAAAATTCAAAATACTCTTTAACAGCTTTTCTTACATCTCTGGGTGTGTTTAGCTCACTTAAATAAATTTTTTCATATTTTAAACTTCTCCAAAGCCTTTCAATAAAAATATTATCAAAACATCTTCCTTTATGATCCATGCTTATTTTTATTTCAGATTTTTTTAAAATACTTATATATTTATTACTTGTAAATTGACTGCCTTGATCACTGTTAAATATTTCTGGCTTTCCAATTCTTATGGAGTTTTTAACTGCTTCAATAACAAAATCAACCTCTAATGTTTGATCTAATTCCCAACTTACAACATACCTTAAATACCAGTCCATAACGGCAACAAGATAAGTCCAACCATTTCTAAGACCTATATACGTTATGTCTGTTGAATAAACTTGCTTTGGATTTACTAATGATATATTACTTAACAAATATGGGTATATTCTATTTTCAAGGTTCTTTTTACTTAAATTTATTTTTGGACAAATACCTTCTATGCCCATTTGATTCATATAATTTTTTATTCTTTTCCTATTTACTGGTTTTTTATAATCTCTTTTTAAAATAATTGTTATTCTTCTTGAACCAAATGATGGATATTTTGTGTATATTTTATCGATTAAATTTTTTATTTCTACTTCATATTCTGTTGGTTGAACTGCTTTATAATATATGTTTGACCTATTTACTTCTATTAATTCACATTGTTTTCTAATACTTATTTTGTTATTACTGAAATCAAGTAGATTTTTCTTTTCAATCAGGGATAATTGAGACACCACATTTTTTTTTAAGCCAATTTAACTGAATTGTTAATTTGCCTATTTGCTGGTAAAGTTCATCAATTTGTTTTTCATAATCTTTTTTATCCTGCAAAGCTTTTGACGAACCATCCTCAAAAACTTTTTCAATATTTCTAATCATTATATTTTTCCATTTACTTATTACACTTGTTGATAACTTATATTCTGAGGATATCTGTGATAATGTTTTTTCTTCCTTCAATAAATCTAGTACAACTTGTGCTTTATAGCTTGCCTCATAACTTTTCCTATTTTTTGTCATTTACGCCCTCCAAATTATTGGATTTATTATACATTTTATCATTTTAATACATGTTTTTGTATCTTTTATTTCTTAATTTTTTTGAATTTTTGGTTTGAATTCATGGGTCCATTATACAACTGTATAGTGCGTGTGTTTGTTACAATAAAATTCAAAAATTTAAACATTTTTTTAGAAAAGTATTAGAAAAAAGTTTGAAATAAATTTTAAATTATAATCATAAACCATATTATAACTTCATAAATACTATTATGTTAATATTATTCGATTGGTTTTGTATTTGTTTACCATATGATATAATTATATAAATAAAATTAGTTTATTTGTAGTAGAAAAAATATATAATAAATTAAAAAAAGATTTTTTTAGAATTATTGTATTTTTTAATTGAGATAATAGTAAAATTGATTAGAAAATCAGAGGGTAAAATTGATTAGAAAATCAGAGGGTTAAATGGATGAAAATACATTTTTTTGGAACTTGTTCTGGAACTGAACCAATGCCAAATAGGAATCATACATCTTTTGCATTTGAATCTAAAAAATTCCTTTATTGGTTTGATGCAGGCGAAAATTGTTCATATACTGCTCATCTAATGGGTATTGATATTTTAAAAACTAAAACTATATGCATTTCGCATACTCATATGGATCATATTGGTGGACTTCCAAATTTATTTTGGAATATCAGAAAAATTAATAAACCAAAAAAAATTTTAAAAGATAAAACTATTGATCTCTATATTCCTGAATTAGAAGTATGGAAAAATATATTGGGAATATTAAAATATACAGAAGAAAATTTTAAATGTGATTTTAACATTGATACATATAAAGTAGTTGATGGAGAACTTTTTAGTAATAATGAAATTTCATTATTTGCATTACATAATAATCATTTAGCAAAAAATAAAATGGGTGAATATAGATCTTTTGGATTTTTAATTAAATTTGAAAATATGAAAATAGTATATTCAGGTGATACAAGTGGGATAAATGATTTTTTAGACCTTTTACCCTGTGATATTCTTATTATGGAAACAGGACACCATAAAGCAGATGAAATTGCAAGAAAACTGATTAATTTGAAATTGGTTCCATCAAAAAAATTATTATTTATTCATCACGGATTAGAAATTTTAAATAACTATAATGAAGAACTTATAAAAGTTAAAAATTTGTTAGGTGAAAAAGTATGTTTTTTAGATGATGGTAAAACTATGGAATTTTAATAATTAAAACATAGGAAAAGCAATGTATGAATATACTAAAACTTTATCTAATGTATAAATACTTTTTATGGAGTAGAAAAAATAAGGAAGAATGGTGTTGACAGTGAAAAAGAAAAAAAGACTACAAAATTCAAGAAGAAAATGTTAAAAAAAAAGACAAAGGTTAGAATCTGTGAATAGTTATTCTCCAAACTATGAAATGAAAAAATTAACCATATGGTATTCAAAAAGATATGGAGTAGATTTATTATGTGCAGCAAATGAGTTAAAGGAAATTTGTAAAGATATAATTTATGAATATATAAATTGCTTAAAGATATCTTTAGAAGGAAAAAGAAAGCAGAAAGAAATAAGAAAAGTCGAGTTGAAAGAAAATTTATCAATAGAATAAGATGATAATTTTTTTAATATAGTAGGATATACATCTGGAAATACACCATATGGAGTTACATGGGAAGATG
>JBDMZA010000059.1:0-3565 GCA_039770155.1 Clostridiales bacterium | reverse complement strand
AATTTGTATCATACCTTTCATAATTTTGTTTATTACATTAATTTATCAAAAATATATACAAATTCCAAATTAAAAACCATAATTTACCATTATATTTTGAGATTCCAAACAGGCTCTAAGGCAGCATCAAAAAATAAACTAGTCAACTTTTTTTGAAAATTCGTTAAACCATCGATATTTTCAGAAAAAAATAGATCTCCCTAATAGGAAATCTTTTTATGATTTTGTAAATGAAACACTTATTTATAATATATTCAGATGATGAATACAAGCTTTCGGGGTTCAGCTTATAGTTCATGTTAACTATTATATTTTTATTTTATGTTTTTTAAAAGACAAATTCTTTGCAAACTTATTTTTTTTTTAATTCTTTTCTAATAAGTTTTTGTCATCAGTTTTATTGATTGTATAATATCAATATATTTTTTACTTTTCGAATTTGTTACAGCTCTTATAGTATTGGCTTTCCAAAGCCATAGTTTATCTTTTGCAATATTATTGTAACATAGCAAATAGTTTCAGCTGAAAATTTTCCTTACTTCAATCTTAAAATCAATCTTTTATCAAAAAAATAATAGTAAGGAGAGCCTAAAAAATAATACCGAATTCATACTCGAGAATTAGAGTTTATTTTTTGGCTATCCCTAAGAGATATTCTTACTATTATTTCATTTCTAAAATCAAATACTCTTATTGAATCTTCTTTAGGATATCCCTATTTCTATTCGTATAAAATTCGCTTAAGTTTCGCAAATTTATACTCAAGAATTAGAGTTTATTTTTGGCTATCCCTAAGCATTGTAATAATTTATTAAACAACCTTTTAAAATAATTTTTCTTTCTTCTTTGCTAATATTCTTTAAAAAAAGTTTTATACTTTTAATATCATTTTCACTTATTAATTTTGCATCAATTTCTTCTTCTCCTAATTCAACCTTTTCTTTAATATTTGGTATAAATATATAATCTCCAACATTAAATTTGGTTTCTTTTTCTATTGTAAATGGCAACATGCCCCAATTAATAAGATTACTTCTATATCTTTTTGTTGCATATTCATTTGCTATATTTGCCCATCCACCTAACACTTTCTGACACGATGCAGCCTGTTCTCTGGCTGAACCATCTCCTGGTTTCACAGCAAATATAGTACTTCCAAAGCCTGTAGTTTTAATTATTTCATCTATATCAGAAAATTCTTCAATACTACTTTTTACTTTTTCAAAAACTTCTTTTAAATCATTACTAATCTTATCATTATTTAAACAAGCATTTAGTCGTTCTTTTTCAATCAATTGAACATCTTTAGCTTTACTAACATACTTAGGATCTTTTCTTGATAAAGTAAACTCTGCCAATTTCAAAGGATTTGACCTGTAAGACGATGTCTCACCAGATGGTATTAATTCGTCAGTAGTTGTTACAGGATCATTTATTACAGAAACAGTTTTTAATAATAAATTTTCTGTCAATCCAATCATTTTTGGCCACTCAGAAATATTTGGTCCAAATTTTAATTCTTCATCATTACTTGGTTTTCCAAAACCATTATAAACTCTTTTATTGTATATCTCTTTATTAAATGTGTACTTTATATCCGTATTATCTAAATCAATTTCTGTTGCAGGAGTTAAAAATCCTCCATTAATTGCCGTAGCAGCTATTGATCTGGCATCCATTAAAGCAACTGAAGATATTTGACCATCTATTGGCTTTGACCCTTCCCTGCTTGGAAAATTTCTTGTAGTATGTCTTATACTAAAAGCACCATTTGAAGGTGTATCACCAGCTCCAAAGCAAGGTCCACAAAATGCTGTTTTCAAAGTTATACCAGCATTCATAATTTTTTCAGTTAGACCTTTTCTAGTCATTTCATAGAATATTGGTTGACTAGCAGGATAAACACTCATATTAAAATAACTATTACCTGTTGAATGCTCATTTACAATATTTGCAACTTCAAAAATATTTTCATAACTTCCTCCTGCACATCCTGCAACAATACCTTGATCAACTTTTAATTTACCATTTTTTATCTTATTAGTTAAAGATAATTTAACTAAAGGATTATCAATTTGTTTTACACTTTCTTCCTCAACTTTATTTAAAATATCATGTGTATTTTCATTTAGTTCCTTAACAGTATAAACATTACTCGGATGGAATGGAAGAGCTATCATTGATTCTATTTTACTTAGATCAACAACTATCATATTATCATAATAAGCCATTTTCTTAGGTTTTAATTCCAAATAACCTTCATGCCTTCCATGAATTTTATAATAGTCCTTTACTTTATCATCAGTCTTCCAAATAGAACTCAAACAAGTAGTTTCAGTTGTCATTACATCTATACCATTTCTAAAATCCATTGATAATTTTTTTATTCCAGGACCTATAAATTCAAGTACTTTATTCTTTACAAATCCATTTTTAAATACAGCACCTATTATAGCAAGTGCAACATCTTGTGGACCAATACCATTTTTAAGTTTTCCTTCAAGATATACACCTACAACTTCAGGAAAATTTATATCATAGGTTTTACTCAAAATCTGTTTCACTAATTCAGGACCACCTTCACCCACTCCCATAGTACCTAAGGCACCGTATCTGGTATGACTATCTGATCCCAATATCATGCTTCCACAATCTGTCATTGTTTCTCTAATATATTGATGAATAACAGCTAAATGAGCAGGAACATAAATTCCACCATATTTTTTTGCAGCAGAAAGCCCAAATACATGATCATCTTCGTTAATAGTTCCACCAACAGCACATAAACTATTATGACAATTTGTCAATGCATATGGAATGGGAAACTGCTTCAAACCACTTGCCCTTGCAGTTTGAACAATACCTACATAAGTTATATCATGAGATGTTAATGCGTCAAATCTTACTTTTAGTTTTTTAATATCTCCTGAAGTATTATGATTTTTAAGTATTCTATAAGCAATAGTATTTTTCTTAAGTTTTTCCTTATCTATATCATTTAAATCATTTTTTTTATATTTACCCTTTAATACATTAGTTGTATTATCTCCCCTTAATTCAACAAGTGTATCTTCATCAAAATAAATTACTCCGTTTTTTATTAGTTCCACCAATTAAAATCCCTCCATAAAATTAATAAGAAATCCTAAAAATAATATTACATTTTAAATCTAATAATTACTAAAATCATGTAATTTATTACTTTAAAATATAAATTTATTTTCGGATGTCAATATACACATGAATTAGTCTGCTATTTGCAACACACTTTATTTATTTGTCTATGCAGTCTATAGATATTGTACCATAATTTTAAAAATATAAAAATTTAAAAATCTAAACGAGATATTTTTTAGCCTCGAATCAATGAACTCACATTCTCCATAAACTTACATATTTATTTATGTTTTCTGAATATGAAAAAAATGATGGTAATTGAAGTTTAAATAAAATACACATGGAAGTTTTTAAACCTAAAATCTGCGTAAGCAAATTTTAAAAAGTATATAAAACAGTAATATGCTATTTTACAGCCAAATAAAAAAATCACTTAAAAAGTGAATTT
>JBDMZA010000058.1:0-8511 GCA_039770155.1 Clostridiales bacterium | reverse complement strand
TATTTTGATTTTGCTGATTATTTAAATTTCTATTATAACTGTTCTGGTTCTGTTGACTATTTAAACTATTATTGAAATTATTTTGATTTTGCTGATTGTTTGAATTATTATTATAACTATTTTGATTTTGCTGATTATTTAAATAATTATTATAACTGTTTTGATTTTGTTGATTAATTAAATTATTTTGATTATATAAATCAGCACCGATAGTCTCATCAATTGATTCAGAAGTTTTATCTGTATTATCTGTTAGATATGAAAAATTCAAAAATATTTTTTCCAATTCTCTTTTCAATTCTTCAACATTTTGATATCTTTTCAAAGGATTATATTCGCATGCTTTCAAAATAATATTTGAAATTTCGTTATTTACGCCTAAAGGTTTTGGTATTACATCTCCCCTTAACCTTTTGATATATGATTGTTCAATATCATTTATTGAAATTTTAACTGGATGATTTGGAAGAAACGGAAGTCTTCCTTTGTTTAAAAGTTTATATAAAACCAATCCCAATGAATATAAATCAACATTTTTATTATATGTCTTTCCATTAATTATTTCAGGTGGCATATAATTCAATGTTCCAACCTTAGTCTGTGCCATACTTAATGAATCAGTTTCTTTTGAAACACTAAAATCTCCCAATTTAAAGGATTTAGAATTTAAAGATACAAAGATATTTTCTTCCTTAACATCTCTATGCATAATGCCTCTATTATGACAAAATTCCAATGCTTTACACATATCAATACCTAATTGAAGAATCTCTTTTGTTTCCATTGTTTTATTAGCCATATAATCTGAAAGACATGTAGCACATTCCATTCTTATGAAAATATGCCACTTTTCTCCTACATTTTTTATCATGTGATCTTCATAGGTTATTATATTGCTGTGTCCCTTTAATTGGTATAATAAATTTATTTCCTTTGCAATTTGTTTTACTAAATCTTCAAAAAATTCTTTTGAATCACCAGAATGTCCTGAAGATGAAATATACATATTATATTGTTCTTCTGTTGGAATACTCATAACTTTTACAGCAGAATATTGCTTTTCTCCAAAAAAATCTCTTGATAGTTTGTATACACTTCCTATACTACCCTTACCAAGCAATTCTTCAACTTTCCATTCTCCCCATAATGGTTCATAATTATAAATAATTTCATTTTTCATATATTTATCACCTTTTTTTGTTATTATATTAATTATAATAACAAATTAAGTTAATATCAATTAAATATTTATTTTTATTTTCATTATTTTATGTAATAAGGTCTTATATAATATCAACTAACAATATTGAATTCTCTTAATTTATTCGATACATAATCAATTGTTTTTTTATAAATATATCGACTTCTTCTCTATTTAAATATTTGTAATATTTATAACTTTCATTTTGATAACCTTTATAAAAACCATTTATAAAGGTTATCTGATTTGAAAATACATCTTTAGAATAATAATTTAAATATTTATTTGGAAGTTCTTTAATTATAGCTTCTCTTCGATTAACTCATAGTCTCTTTTTTCTAAGTATTTACCTAAAAACACTGATGTAATAATAATTAAAGGAATTGAAACAAGATACCTTATAGCAGTGAATTTCATCCCAAGATATGATACTTCAAAAATAGTCATCGGGATTCTACAAACCGCTGCTGCTCCAACATATGTAAATACAATGGATAATTTAGCACCTTTTTTAAATAATGTAAATGCAACAGGTAATGATACTATCATAGGACCAATTGTTGTACCACCTAATAAAATTGCTAAAATATAACCTATAAACCCTGATTTAACTCCCAAATATTTTTCAACTGTTTCTTTCTTTACCCATACTTCAAAAAGTCCTATAAGAATAAAAGTAAATGGTAATATTTTTATCATTTCAATAAAATTTATTCTAAAATTCATTCCCATTTTCTTTCCAGGTTGAAAGTCTATTAAAAATGAAATCAAAATAAATAAAAAATATATGATTATTAAAGAATAGTAAATAAAATTTTTCCTTTTCATCAAAACACCTCTCCAAATAGTATTCCTGTTGATATAGATACCAATATGGCTATTATTAAACTAACTATATTTCTTAAAAGTGCAACTTTAAATCCAAAATATTTTTTTTCAATAGGAAAAGTAATTATTCCAACCATCATTAAAGTTGTTGTAAAAGCTGAAATCACCATATATGAAACACCATTTTTAAGTAGTATCCCACTTAAAGGAAAAGCAACAAATCCAGGAATCATTGTTATAGAGCCAATAATTAATGCTATAAAAACATTAAGATAATAATTGCCACCTGTGATATAATGCGAAATTATAGTTTCAGGAATAAAAACTAGAATAATCGATATAATTATAATAACAGATATAAAAGTATTGAATATATTTCTAAATTTTTTACAAGCAATCTTTAAAGCTTTTATTGTTTTTCCCCTATCCATAACAAAAGATAATATAAGTAAAGAAAAAGTAATTAATATTAAATATTTAATGTTTTCCACATCCTTATTTTAATTAATAAATATATATAACTAGGATATTCAAAAAATAAATCCAAACATTTATTCAATTCAAGTAAAAACGCTACTAAGAGTACTCAAAATAAAAAAATTACTTGCATCTGATGAAAATTTTTAACCTAAATCAAAATTTTATTCTATTGACTTAAAGTCGCATTTAAAGTAGTAAATCAGTCTTTAGCAATTAGATTAATGGTGGTATTCCTAAATAATAACATTTTTTATTGTTTTTACTTTCATTGTGTTTCTATGTTAATATATTAATATGTCTTAAAGTTTAATTATTTAATCTATACTATAAGTTAAAGAATAATGTTATTTTTTTTATTTCTAAAAATTATCTTTGTCACTTTAATATAGAATTAATTGACGATCAATGGATCAAAGGGTAATATATAGCAGAGTGATTTATTTTTCAAATTCAATTTTTTATTTCCTACACTAAATATTATAAAATAAACCATTTAAATAAGAAATAAACAAATTAATATTAAACTGTTTAAAGCCGATTAATATTGAGTAATCAAAAATTAATCAAAAATTAAAAAAAGGTGGGTTATATTATGGAAACAGGAAAAAAAGTTTGTCCAAAGTGCGGAAGTGATGATTCAAAATTGATTTCAGAAACAACTAACAGTTTTGGAGTAATTCAACACTTGCAATGCAACAATAGTAATTGTAATAAAAAATATAAATTACAAATCTATCAAACAAAAAAAGTCGAAATTTAAGACTGAATAGAAAGTCTTAAAAAATAATACCTAATTCTTTTACTATGAAATTTGCTTAAATCTTGCAAATTCACACTAGAGAATTAGGTTTTATTTTTTTTTTGATTTCTTTTAGGAGTAATTTTTCTATATTTAATTTATAATTCTTCAACTTTAAATTTTTCTAAGTATTTTTATATAATTACCATTTAAAATCTTTTTCTATTCTTTTTGTTAATTCATCTGCCATTATCTGATGTTGAACTGAACTTGGATGCCATCCTCCACCAAAACCATACTCTTCTTTATATCCTGAAAATTCAAAATAACCGATTTTTTTATCTCCTGAATTATTCAAATCTCCTACAACACCATTTTCAACATATTCTCTTGCACTTATAAGTTTATCTCCATAAATCATTCCACCAACAACACAATAAATATATGTACATTTATATTCTTTTCTTATTTCATTAATAAAATTTTTGTATGAATCTGTGAATTCTTTTCTATCAGGTATTCCTACTGAAAAATCATTTGTATGGAGGTTAATTACTAATATTTGTGGATCTTTTCCTTTGAAATTCCATAAATTTTCAGGATCTTTTGATAGAGTTCTCCAATAATATATTGGCATTACCTCTTCTTTCTTTCCTTCCCAATTCCTATAAATTCCTGTCCCAGACCAGCATATTGTTGAAAAATCAGCTTCTAAATTTCTTGCAGTTATTGCTGGATATGCTGTATAAGTATTACATAAATTTGATCCCCAAGGTGCTTCTGGATCATCAGTTTCAATACCATAACCACATGTTATTGAATCACCAATAAATTCAATTTTTCTCTTTGAATCTTTAGGAGGATTAAGTAATTTGCCATTTTCTATTTCAAAACCTAAAAATTGTAAATCTCCACTCATACCTTCATCCATTTTTATAATTTCGATTGTATGTCTCTTTTTCGAAAGTTTTGTCTTAATTTCAAATATACCATCTTCATCAATTTTTAATTTGATTAATTCCCCGCCATCAACAATTGCTCCTAAAAAATTTTCATGCCATGTGTTATATCTTTTAATTTTAATTCCAATAGATGTTCCTATAAAATTAGCCTTAATAGTACTTGCAGACCATGAAAATTTAGGTCCGTTTGGGTCAGAAAAATCAAATCTTCCCATATATTTTACCTTTGAAAAATCTGAATTCTCATCTTTATTACAAGCAATATTGTTTGTCAAATTTCCTTTTACCTCCTTTTCCTCCATTTCAGCCATTGAATAAGCAGTAAATGTCGATATTATTATTACCATAAATAATATCGTAAAAAACACCTTTAAACCATTATACTTCATGAGAATCATCCTTTCATACAAATTTTATATAATTTAAAATATATATTAATTATAATACATATTAATTTTTCATAAAATGTATTATATTCATAATTATTTAATATTTTTCTATTTTTAACATTAAGTTTTATTTGGAACTTTTATATTACATGTGTTATTATTGTAAATACAAAATATTAAGTATATTAACATTTAATGAGGAATTTTACAAATGAAAAAAATTACAAGTATAATATTTCTTGCAATATTAGTTATTCAAATTTTTAGTTTTAGTTCTATGGCAATTGATAATAAAAACTATGTTGCCATAGGTGATTCAATAACCTATGGCATGAGTGCCTCAAGTGATATGAGTTATGTAAATAAATTTTATAAATACTTATACACTAATGGAAATTATAACCTTAAAAACATCGCAGTACCCGGACATACCGGTTCAAGTTTACTAAATCTTTTAACTACTGATAATGCCTACATAAATGATATAAAAGCTGCTGATATTATTACAATAACAATTGGTGGAAATGATATTCTTTCTCCAACAATCGATTTTGGAGCTAATTATTATGATATTGATCCCTATAGTGAAAGTTTAGGAAAAGCAGTTTTTTCTAAGATGTCAGAAAATCCAATCGAGACTATACAGTTACTAAATTCAGAAGAATTTAAAGATACAGTAACTAAAAGTCTTGAGGAGTTTAAATATACATGGACAAACATAGTTGCTAAAATAAAAGATTTAGCACCAAATGCTCAAATATATGTTTTCACATCATATAATCCATGTCTTACATCTGATCCTGTTTTTAATATGATTGATCAATATTTCAAAAAACTAAATGAAATTCTATTATCAGAAAATAAAAATATAACAATTGTTGATATCTATGAAGATTTTATCAATAATGAAGACAACAATCTTGTTAAATTTAATATTTCAACTGGAAATGTTGATATTCATCCACTTGATAATGGTCATGAATTAATGTATAAATCACTTTTAAATACATATTTAGATAGTAATATCACATTAAAATTTACTGATTTAAAAAATCACTGGTGTAAAGACAATATTAAGAAATTATATGATGATAAAATAGTAAATGGTTATTCCAATAATAAGTTTAGACCTAATGCTGGAATAACACGTGCTGAAGCTATTACAATAATAGCTAAAATTTTAAATTTAAAATCAGAAAAAACAATTTCATTTGATGATGATAAAAGTTTTCCAACATGGGCAAAAGATTATATTTACTCTGCAGTATCAAAAGGAATTATAAAAGGATATGAAGATAATACTTTCAAACCCGAAAAAATAATAACAAGAGCTGAACTTTCAGTAATTATAGTTAGAAGTATAGATGACAAAATTTATAGTGAAGAAAAAACCAATTTCACAGATGATAATAAAATACCCATTTGGGCTAAAGGTTACATAAAAAAAGCTTTTGATGATAAAATAATTTCAGGATACCCTGATAATAGTTTTATGCCTTACAAACAAGCAACAAGAGCTGAACTTTGTACTTTAGCTTTAAAGATTAAAAATTTAATTGATTAACAATATATCCAAAAAAAATCTTAATTCTAGAGTCTAAATTCCTATGATTTAAGTGAAATTTAGACGAAAACAATTAATAAATTCTTAATTTTACTATTTGATTTGATTTGTTTATGGTAAAATGTAATCTGGTTAAATTTGAGAAATGTGAGGTAAAAAAATAATGGAAAATCCTATAGTAACAATTGAAATGGAAAGTGGCAATAAAATCAAATTAGAATTATATCCAGAAATCGCTCCAAATTCTGTCAATAATTTTATTTCTTTAATTAAAAATAATTTTTATGATGGTGTGATTTTTCATAGAGTTATTCCAAACTTTATGATCCAAGGCGGTGATCCTGAAGGAACTGGTACTGGTAACCCTGGTTATTCAATAAAAGGAGAATTTTCATCCAATGGGTTTGATAATAATCTAAAACATGATAGAGGTATAATATCAATGGCTAGAGCAATGGATCCCAACTCAGGTGGATCACAGTTTTTTATAATGGTTAAAAACTCTCCTCATTTAGATAATGAATATGCGGCATTTGGTAAAGTTACAGAAGGAATGAATGAAGTTGATAAAATAGTTGGAGTTGATAGAGATCATAATGATAAACCCTATGAAAATCAGACTATGAAATCAGTGACAGTTGATACCTTTGGAATTGATTATCCAAGTGTTGAAAAAGTATAATTAACATAACATATCCAATCAAATAGATTTAAAAATAATGCTGAAAACTTAAAATTGTTAAAAAATAACTTTTATTAATAAAAATTATATAAAGCCAATTCCTAAAATTAAAGGACTTGGCTTTAATAATTTAGAATAATATCCTTTGACAAAATCAATTTTTTTCGATATAATTAATTTTACACTATCATATTTTGCACAATTATATTTTTCACAATTAAATTATCAGGAGGAAATACAATGACTATTTATGATTTCAAAGTTAAGAATTCCGCAAATGAGGAAATTTCACTAACAACTTATAAAAACAAGGTTGTTCTGATAGTAAATACAGCATCTAAATGTGGTCTGACCCCACAATTTGATGCTCTACAAAAATTATATGAAGAACTTGGGAATGATAAATTTGAGATTCTCGGATTTCCATGTAATCAATTTGCAAATCAAGAACCTGGTAGAAATGATGAAATTGTTAATTTTTGCAGTTTAAATTATGGCATAAGTTTTCCAATAATGGATAAAATCAAAGTAAATGGTGAAAACACACATCCATTATATAAGTACTTAAAAGATGAATCAAAGGGATTCGTAAATAAATCAATTAAGTGGAATTTCACTAAATTTTTAATTGATTCTAATGGAAAAGTATTTAAAAGATATTCTCCAACTACAATTCCAAATAATATAAAATCAGATATAGTTAATTTAATTGACAAAATCTAACTACACTAAGAAGAAGAGGTGTATCAATATGGAATTAAATGAACATTTAAAATTAGAAAATCAATTATGTTTTAACATTTATGCAACATCAAGAAGAATTACAAAACTATACAAGCCACATTTAGAAAAGATAGGTTTAACATATCCACAATATATTACGATGCTAGTTTTGTGGGAAAAAGAAAGCATATCATCAAAAGAACTCGGGAATTTATTATATTTAGATTCAGGTACACTAACGCCTCTTCTTAAAAGACTTGAAAAAATAGGTTTACTAGTTAGAAAAAGAGATGTTAGTGATGAAAGAAATCTGGTAATTACAATTACTAATAAGGGAAATGAACTTAAAGATAAGGCTAAATGTATTCCTGAAAAATTATTACTTGATATAGATATGCCAATTGATGAAGTTATAAATTTGAGAGAGAAATTAAAAAAATTATTAGGGAAACTCTAAAAAATTCACTAATTATTTTTTCATCCAGAATATTTTTTATTCTTTCCATTACTTCATTTGATGAAACTCAAAACAATTGTTCTTTAAGAAAAACCTATTCTCCATATCTATTTTACGATTTATAGCACATTGAAACTAATAGTTTCAAAAAATATTCAAACTAGAAATCTAAGAAATGGTAGAATTTTAGAAAAAGTATTCTTATCTTTAATTCCAATATATTTTAAATATTATTTTAATTTATGAAATAAATATTCGATAGAAAAACTAGATTATATCAGTAAAAAAGCTTGCCAAAAGTGGTTAAAATATTGTAAAATAAACGTGTTATAAAATACAAAATTTCAAATAATTTCTACGGGGTGTAGCTCAGCTGGCTAGAGTACTTGCTTGGGGTGCAAGAGGTCGTTGGTTCAAGTCCAGTCACTCCGATTGATTTAACCGTTGTAATCAGTGGATTATAACGGTTTTTTGATAACTATTTTT
>JBDMZA010000057.1:0-5538 GCA_039770155.1 Clostridiales bacterium | reverse complement strand
TACCAAGATATCAGCTGGACCCTTAAGGGGAGCTGAATATTCCAGAGCGATTGATGGAATAGAAAAGAAGAACTTCTAAATTGTTATATCAAAACAATTTAGAAGTTCTTTCTTATATTTTTATGAATTGTTAGGCAAAATCAAAAAATAAACTAGTCAATTTTGATTATGTCTTATTAACACAAAATAATTATTTGAAAAATTTATATAATATATAATTAAAAAATAGTAAAATATTTGTCATTTTTAAATGACTAGCTGATGTTGCTAAGTTTTTATTAAAATTAGAATTTGGAAAAATGTTGACTTAAATCTTTTTGGGGGTTAAAATCAAACAAATACATTAAAAGTGTAAATAATGTTTAGATATTATTTGAATGTATTAGGGATAGCCAAAAAATAAAATTACATTTTAAAATAATGAATCACATGATTTTAGTGACTCTCGGAGCTTAAAAATGTGATATTTTTTAGGGTTCTCCTAAGTTATATAAAGGATAGTTGGCAACTTAAAATAAAGTATATTTTAAGTAATAATATTTTATAAAGAAGGCATGAGATGATTGAATTAGGAAAACTACAAAAATTAGAAGTGATTAGAAGTACTCAAATTGGTCTTTATTTGAATTCAAAAGATAATAGAGACAGTGATGACATTTTATTACCAAGAAAACAAATACCAGAAGAATCGAAAGAAACTAATGAATTAGAGGTATTTGTTTATAGAGATTCTAAAGATCGTATAATAGCTACTACAAAACAGCCTAAAATTACAATTGGTGAATTGAAAGTTCTAAGGGTAATTGAGATAACAAAAATTGGTGCTTTTTTAGATTGGGGATTAGAAAAAGATTTGTTTTTACCATTTAGTGAACAAGTAGGCGATGTAAAAAAAGATAGTAGTTGTTTGGTAGGATTATATGTAGACCGTAGTAATAGATTGTGTGCAACAATGAAAGTACATGATCTTTTAATCAGTGAATCACCATACAAAGAAAATGATAGAGCTAATGGTACTGTTTATAGCATTAGTAAAAAATTTGGAGCTTTTGTAGCTGTAGATAATAAATATTATGGATTGATTCCTAATAAGGAATTTTATGGAGGCTATAGTGAAGGTGATAATGTAGAAGTAAGAATTAAAAAAGTAAAGGAAGATGGGAAATTAGATTTAAGTTTTAGGAATTATGCTTATCTTGAAATAGAAAAGGATGCACAAAAAATAATGGATAGGTTAAAATTAAGGAATGGAAGCCTACCATTTAATGACAAAACATCTCCTGGTAGTATTAAATCAGAGTTTAATATAAGCAAAGCTGCTTTTAAAAGAGCTATTGGAAGACTTTTGAAAGAAGGCGCAATTAAAATTACAAAAGATGGCATTGAGATGATGTGGTAATCTAATAATGCATAAGCAAAAATTTCATAAGACAATTTTTTGACTCTGCCTAATGTAATAAATTTGGATATTTAGTTCTATTTAGATTTTTGATGTTATATAATATTAGTAGTTATAATGTTAAATGGATGTGATATAATATGATTTCAATTGAAGAAATGGAAATAATGTTGGACGAAATTGCTAATGAATTTCCAATGGAATTTTATAAAGATCTAAATGGAGGAATTATAATATTACCAGAGTTTAAAATGCATTCAAAGAGTGTTAATAATGATTTGTTCATTTTAGGTGAATATCATTTTAATATGAGTTTAGGAAGATATATTATAATATATTATGGATCATTTTCAAGAGTTCATGGTTTCTTATCAAAAGGCAAATTTAAGGAAAAACTAAAATCAGTACTTAAACATGAGTTTAGACATCACATAGAATCTTTAGCAGGTGAACGTGGACTTGAAATTGAAGATGAGAAAAGTATTGCTAAATATCTCAAAAATAAGAAACTATAATATATAATTTAAAAAAATAAATTTTACAAAGTAATTGTTGGAAAAAAGCAAAAAAAACCTCTTGAATAAAAATACATGAAGATGTATAATTATACAATAAATATTTGAGGTGATAAAATGAAGTATAAAGTTTTTGTGGATGGACAACATGGAACTACAGGTTTGGAAATTTATAACAGATTAAAAAAGCATAATAAAATTGAGTTTCTAAATATAGATTATAGTGATAGAAGAGATATAGAAGTTAGAAAAAAATTAATAAATAGTGCAGATATAGTTTTTTTGTGTTTACCTGATAGTGCAGCAAAAGAGTCTGTTGCATTGATAAAAAATCCTGATGTTAGAGTAATTGATGCTAGCGTTGCTCATAGAATAAATGAAGATTGGGTTTATGGAATACCTGAATTAAATAAAAATCAACGCCTTAAAATCCATAATTCAAACAGAATATGTGTACCAGGATGTCATGCTACAGGTTTTGTAACAGCTGTTGCTCCTCTTATAAGTGATGGAATAATTCCGAAAGATTATCCAGTATCCTTTCACTCCATTACAGGATATAGTGGTGGGGGAAAGAATATGATATGTGAATATGAAAATAATTCAGATGATAGTGAATATAAAGCTCCAAGGCAGTATTCATTATCAATAAACCATAAACATTTGCCAGAAATGAAAAAATATTCAGGATTAGATAATAAGCCGATATTTACTCCTATAGTAAGTAATTATTATAAAGGAATGGCAGTTTCAATTCCTTTATTTAAAAGATTATTAAATAAAAATTATACACCAAAACAAATTTCAGATTTTCTATGTGATTATTATAAAGGTGAACACTTTATAACTGTAAAACCTTTTAAAGAAAATATAGACATGAAATATTTTGATCTGACTAAATGTAATAATACAAATAAACTTGATATATTTGTACTTGGAAATGATGAAAATATTTTAATTGTAACAAGGTTTGATAATTTGGGAAAAGGTGCTTCAGGTGCGGCAATTCAAAATATGAATATTATGCTTGGAATAGATGAAACAACTGGTTTATAGAAAAAATGGGATATATTATTATATGTTAATGTATTCCTCATAGAAATTATAAAAAATAATATCACATTTTCAAAACTTGAGAATCACTAAAATCATGTGATTAATTGTTTTGAGGTGTGGATTTATTTTTTGGTTCTGCATAATTGTAATGATTAAGGAGATTTATATATGCATTCAGATTGGAATTTTGAATTAAAAAATCTTGAAACTGTTAATAAGGCTATATCAGATGAATTACAAGATAGAATTAAAAATAATGATAACTTTAAAAGTGAAATGCGAACTATTAATAAGGAAATGTGGGAAAATGCAGGTGCCCTTGCAGGACATTCTACAATGGAAGAATCTCCTACATTTATTCAAGATATTGCTATATTAAAGCAAAAAATTATAAATTCTAAAGAAAATAAAAAAAGAATATATATGCTTGAAAAACAATCTAGTACACCTTATTTTTGTAGAATAGATTTTAAAGAGGACGATTATATAGAGGAAAAAATATATATTGGGATATATGGATTGCGTATTGCAGATACTGGTGAAATACTTGTATATGATTGGAGAGCTCCTATAAGTAGTATCTTTTACGATTATGAGCCAGGCAGGGTATCATATAATAGTCCATCAGGTGTAATTGAAGGCGATTTATTTCAAAAGAGACAATATAGAATTGAAAGTGGAAGACTTATATTTATGTTTGATAGTAGTATTGCTATTGAAGATGATATTTTGCAGGAAATACTTGCTAAAAATTCAAATAATAAAATGAAAACAATAGTAAGTACAATACAAAGAGAACAAAATCATGTAATAAGATATGAAGGTAAAAGAGTTATGTTAGTACAAGGTCCTGCAGGCAGTGGCAAAACCTCTATAGCGCTTCATAGAGCTGCATACTTACTATATAGATTTAGAGATACTATAAAAGCAGAAAATATTTTATTGTATACTCCAAACAGTGCTTTTATAGAATATATTTCTTCTGTTTTACCAGAATTAGGAGAAGAAGAATTAAAATGTACAACTTTAGTTGATTTCACAAAAAATATACTAGGTAATAAAATTAATAAATATGAGTCATATTCAGAAATGATGGAGTGGAAATTGACTCAAAATTTATTAGGCAAAAATGATAATAGACTTGAGCTCATAAAATTTAAAGCCACAAAAGAATTTGTAGATATTTTAGATAAGTTTATAACAATTTATGAAAATAAAATTTTAAATTTTAAAATAATTAAAAGAGGAGAAAAGATTTTTTTTACTAAAGAAGATATTGATGAACTTTTTTATAAGACTTTAAAACAGATGCCTGTATATAAAAGACTTTTTAGAATCAAAAAAATGATTATGAAACGCATAGGTGAATATGAAAAACAAATTATTGATGATATGGCGAAAGAACTTTCAAATGATAGTCAATATATTAGTAATAGCGAAAGAAAAGCTGTAAGTCGAAGTAGAGTGAAAAAAGATATGATAGAAATTATCAATGATATTGATAAAATGTTCTCAATAGATATTTTAGAAGTTTATATCATTTTATTTAAGGAAGCTGATAAATGGGATTTATTTAATGGATTAATTTCTAAAGAAGTACTTAATAAAACAGTAAAATCGATTGAAAATAGAATTCTTTTTTATGAAGATCAGGCTCCGATTGTTTATCTTATGTCATCTCTTGGAATGATCGATATTGATAGAAATGTTAAACATGTAATAATAGATGAAGCTCAAGATTATTCTATCGTTGCATTTAAATTCTTTTCAAATATTTATAGAAACAGTAATATTACAATATTAGGTGATGTGAATCAAAATATAAATCCATTAAGTGGTATTGGGAATTTAGATTTAGCTGGAGAAATAGTAGATGAAAATAATTTTGAATACATAAAGTTAAATAAGAGTTATAGATCAACATTAGAAATTATGAATTTTGCTTCAAAAATAATTTCTTCGAAGACAATAGCTTATGGGAGAAAAGGAAAATCACCAAATATAATCATAGAAAACAAGATAAAAGACTTATGTGATAATTTCATAAAATTAATAAGAGAAATTAAAGAAGAATATAAAACAATTGCAGTAATATGTCGTACATTGAGTGATTGTAATAAGATTTATGATTATATAGAAAGTGATATGAATATAAGTTTTGTGAAAAGTGGAGAAGATGAAATTTTAGAGGGTATAAATATTATTCCTTCTTATTTATCAAAAGGTATGGAATTTGATGCTGTTATAGTAACAATATTATCAGAAGATGATTATATGAATGATGAAGACCAACTTTTGTACACAGTTTTAACAAGAGCTCTTCATAGATTAGAAATTTATTCGATTAATAATACAAGAATATTAGAGCGATTAAAGAGATAAAGTAATTTTTTGATTCTGCTTAATGCCCTATTGGTTTTTGAAGATTGTGGATATGGCAAATTCATTATCTAGAATTACTTCTAAATTAGAACTCATATTTCGCTGGGATAAAATCCCATTCAGATGTTAAAATTTTACAATGATTATTTTGGCAAAAACCACCTTTATGACTTATTGTTTAAAAAT
>JBDMZA010000056.1:0-17623 GCA_039770155.1 Clostridiales bacterium | reverse complement strand
TAAAAAATAATACCAAATTCTTTTCGTCTGAAGTTCGCTTAAATCATGCGAATTCATACTCGAGAATTAGAGTTTATTTTTTGGATATCCCTTAGAATATTATTAGCAGAACAAAATGAAACCTTGAAATTAACTTACATATTATTACAAACTATAATTAAATACAAAAAAAAGAGAAGGTTCTACCTTCCCTTTTTATTATTCAAAATCTATGTCACCATTATTTGATCAAATTCTGGACCTTCGATTTTTTCTTTTTCAATTAATACTTTCGCCAATTTATGCAACTTATTTATATTTTCATTTAGTAACTTAATAATTTTACTATATCCACTATCTATAATCTGTTTTACTTCACTATCTATTTCAGCTGCAACACGTTCACTATAATTTCTTGCTTGTGCAAAATCTCTTCCTATGAAGACTTCATCATTTTCATTTCCAAAAATCATGTTACTAAGACTTTTACTCATACCATATTTAGTAATCATGTTTCTGGCTACACCATTTGCTTGTTTCAAATCTCCATAAGCTCCAGTACTAATTTCCCCAAGTATTATTTCTTCTGCTGCTCTACCTCCAAGTGCTATAACTATTGATTCTTCCAATTGACTTCTGGTATGATAGCTCTTATCTTCATCTGGTCTAAATGAAGTATAACCACCTGCTATTCCTGATGGTATAATAGAAATTCTATCTACAGTCATAGTTGAAGATACTAATTTTGTTGCTATAGCATGTCCTGCCTCATGATAAGCAGTAAGTTCTTTTTCTTTATCACTCATTACTCTGCTTTTCTTTTCAGGTCCTATAACAACTTTAAATGTTGCTTCTTTAATTTCGTTCATTCTAATAGTAGTATCACCTTTTCTGGCTGCTAATAATGCTGCTTCATTTAATAAATTTTCTAAATCCGCTCCAGTAAATCCTGAAGTATTTTTAGCTATTTCATCTAATTTAACATCATCACTTAATGGTTTACTTCTTGCATGAACTTTCAAAATCTCTTCTCTACCCTTAATGTCTGGAAGTCCTACAGCAACTCTTCTATCAAATCTTCCAGGTCTTAATAATGCTGGATCTAAAATATCAGGCCTGTTTGTTGCTGCAAGTATAATAACACCATCATTTACACCAAAACCATCCATTTCAACAAGTAACTGGTTTAATGTTTGTTCTCTTTCATCATGTCCGCCGCCTAATCCAGCTCCTCTATGTCTTCCAACAGCATCAATTTCATCTATAAAAACAATACATGTTGAGCTTTTCTTAGCTTGATCAAAAAGATCTCTCACTCTTGATGCTCCAACACCCACAAACATTTCCACAAAATCTGAACCACTTATACTAAAAAATGGAACTCCTGCCTCCCCTGATACAGCTTTTGCCAATAAAGTTTTTCCTGTACCTGGAGGTCCAACCAATAAAACACCTTTTGGTATTCTTGCTCCCAATTCAACGAATTTCTTTGGTTGTTTTAAAAACTCAACAATTTCTTCAAGTTCTTCTTTTTCTTCATCTGCTCCTGCAACATCCTTAAAGGTAACCTTCTTTTTATCATCAGTATTTACCTTAGCTCTACTTTTACCAAATGACATAACCCGATTACCGCCACTGCCTTGTGATTGTTGAAATAAGAAAAATCCCAAAACTATAAATATTAAAAACAATCCAAATGTTGGTATCATAGTTACCCACCACGGAGCTTCTTTTGGCGGTTCTACTTTAAATGAAATTTCTTCCTTTTTTATATTCTCAATTATTTCATCATAAAATGATGTGATATCCGGTGGAACATAAACTGTAAATACTTTATCTTTTTCAGGTTCCGGACTCTTTTTAAATTCAACAACCGCTTCATTGTTATTAAGTTTTATGGATTGTACATTATCAATATTAAGCAATAATTCTGAATAACTCAATTCGCTTGGAGTATCATTTGCTGTTAATAAAACTAGTATAATTCCAACTGCAATAAAAAAAACAATATATAAAGTTACACTTCCTTTAAAATATTTCAAAAATCTTCCTCCTCCTTATCGGACAAGTTTCAAATTAATTTATAATTGAAATCTATTTAATTACAAATTGAATTAAATTTTTTTATATATCAACTAATCATAACATACAAAAATCTATAATTCAACAAAACAGCCAATTAAAACCTTATCCACATAATTATTTTTCCAACTTCAGTAAACATAGATTTGGTAAATTCCTATATTTCTCTGCATAGTCAAGTCCATACCCCACTACAAATTCATCTTCTAGAACTATACCATTATAATCAATGTCAATTTCGACCTTTCGTTTAGATGGCTTATCAAAAATTGTACAAATCTTAACACTAGCAGGATTTCTTGTTTTAAAAAGTTCCTTTAAGTATCTCAAAGTCAATCCCGTGTCAATTATATCCTCAACAATAATCACATGTTTATTTTCAATTGTAAAGTCAATATCTTTTACTATCTTAACTACGCCTGTTGAATTCATTTTATCACCATAACTTGAAACAAATATAAAGTCAACATTGATATCAAATTTTAAATTTCTCATTAAATCAGATAGAAATACAAATCCTCCCTTCAAGACACCAATTAGTACCAACTTTTCATTTATATAATCATTGGTAATTTTATCAGCAATTTTCTTAACAGTTTTTTGAATTTCTTCACTGCTTACAATCTCTTCCAAATATTCTTTTGTCATTTTCCCTCCTATAAAACTTCTTTATTCTTTACTTTTATTTTTAAAACTTTTTTAGTTTTATTAGTTATTTTATAATTGTTACTTGTTCTATATCCAACTATCCAAACAACTTCACTTTCTACTGCTAATAGTGGTATTTTATCTCTAATATCTCTTGACATTTTAAGATCTATAAAATAATCCTTCAATTTCTTTTTTCCTGTAATATACCCATATGGAACAATAAAATCACTAATTTTTCTATTTCTGATAAAAGTTTTTTTAAAATCTATCTTATCAAAATCAAAATATCCTGTTAAGTCATTTTTCTCTGATAAATTAATATTTAATTCATTAAATTGCTCAATACTTAATATATCAAAATAAAAAGTCTGACCAATTTCTTTTACATATACTTTTGGAATATTTAACTTTTTGCAGAATTTTAATTTTTCAGTTTTTTCATCAAAATATAATTTGAATTTGTTATATGAGATGTTTACTTTTAGATTTTTTGGTAAATCTAAATATTTACCTGTTTTACTTGAATTTATCATTTTAAGTATATTATCAATATGAACTTTGCCAAATCCAGCTATATTACCACTTAATTCTATTATACCAATTCTTAAAACTCTTTTAATTATTTCATCTGAATATTTGTTTATTTCTTCTAAATCAAGGACAATCATATGATTATTTTTTTCAACCAATACTTTTAAAAAAATAGTTTTAATATACTCATTTACAATCTTTTTATCTTCATTTAGTAGTAATGCCATATTGTGAATTCTATCTATTATATCGACATTAAATTCTTTTTCTAAATAGGGAATTAAATCTAATCTTATTTTGTTTCTAGTATAGACTCTATCTAAATTAGATTTATCTATAGTTGTTTTTATATCCATCTCATTGCAATAAAATAGGATGTCTACCTTTTTTATATCTAAAAGAGGTCTTATAATTTTATTTGCCTTATAGTCCATAGCAGTTATACCATCTAAACCTGTTCCTCTTAATATTCTCATTAAACTTGTTTCTACTTGATCATTTTTATTATGAGCAACAGCTATTTTATCAATATTATTTATATTTGAATAAGCTCTAAAAACATTATATCTAATTTCTCTTGCACTTTCTTCAATAGACAATCCCTTACTTTTACTATATTTCTTAACATCATGTCTTTCTACATAAAATGGAATTCTTATTTTCTTACAATATGATTTTACAAACTTTTCATCTCTTTCAGAATCTAAGCCTCTTAGCATGTGGTTTACATGAACAACAAAAAGAGATACTGAATATTTATTCTGTATCATTTTTAATACATTCAAAAGACACATTGAATCTGGTCCACCAGATACTCCAACTAATATTCTATCTCTATTTTGTATAAGATTATTTTTTTCAATTGTATTTAAAGCAACATTCAACAGGCATATATCTTTCATACTTTTGCAAATTCAGAATAAACTCAAAATATATTTTTTAAATATATTTATCTTTATTCACTATTCCTTTTTTAAATTTCCAAATTTCGTAAATTCTCCAAACCATCTCAATTCTACAGTACCTGTAGAACCATTTCTATGTTTCGCAATAACAACATCAGCAATATTTTTTTTATCTGATTCAGGATTATAATAATCATCTCTATACAAAAACATTACAATATCTGCATCTTGTTCTATTGCTCCTGATTCTCTAAGGTCACTTAATATAGGTGTATGATCTGCTCTTGCTTCTGGTGCTCTACTAAGCTGTGACAATGTTATTACAGGAACATTTATCTCTTTTGCTAAAATTTTCAGTGATCTTGATATTTCTGAAATCTCTTGCTGCCTACTTTCTGTCTTTTTGCTACCACTCATTAATTGAAGATAATCTATCATTATAAGTCCTAAATTTTTTTCTAGTTTTAATCTTCTACACTTAGCTCTTAATTCTGTCATAGATATTCCAGGTGTATCATCAATATATATAGGAGCTTCGGATAAGGGTCCCATAGATTTTGCTAATTTTTCCCAATCCTCATCTTCCAAATCACCTGATCTCATTCTCTGACTTTCAACCATAACCTCACTACTTAGCATTCTATTTACTAACTGATCTTTTGACATTTCCAAACTAAATAATGCTACTGGTACTTTTTCATGTATTGCAACATATTGTGCAATATTTAAAACAAAAGAAGTTTTACCCATAGCAGGTCTTGCTGCCACAAGTATTAAATCTGAATTTTGTAATCCACTTGTCTTAAGATCTAAGTCAGTAAATCCTGTAGGTATCCCTGTCAAACTACCTTTACTGTTATATAAGCTCTCTAACCTATCAAAAGTACTTACTAATACTTCTTTTATATGAGCAAAACCTGTAGAATTTCTTTTTTGTAATAAATCAAAAATACTCTTTTCAGCTTTATCAATTATAAAGGAAACATCTTCTGCTGCTTCATAGCCAAGATTCATAATTTCTGAAGATATTTTTATTAGTTTTCTTAGTATTGACTTTTCTTCAATTATTTTTGCATAGTGTCTTGAACTTTCAGTAGTAGGAACAGCAGTTATAATATCTGTAACATAATCTATTCCACCTATTGAATCCAGAGTTCCTCTTTTTTTCAAACTATCAGTTATTGTAATTAAATCAACAGGCTCTCCTTTATCAAAAAGCTCAATTATTGCTTCATAAATTTCTTTGTGATCATTTCTATAAAAATCATCTTTTTTTAACTTCTCTATTACTAATGAAATTACTTCCTTCTCCAAAATCATAGAACCTAAAACCGATTGTTCGGCTTCTATACTATGGGGTGGAACCTTAGTTATAGAATTTATATTCATAGTAGACTATCACTACTCTCTTTCAATCTTAACTTTTAATTTAGCAATAATTTTAGGATAAAGTTTAATATCAACAGTAACATCTCCAAGAGATTTAATTCCTTCATTCATAAGAACTTTTTTCTTATCCACTTTTACCTTGTAAACTTCTAATAGTTTTTCGGCAATATCTTTGTTTGTTACAGAACCAAAGAGTTTATTACCCTCACCTGCTTTTGATTTTATAGTTATTTCATATTTTTTAAATTGTTCTTTTAATGCTTTTGCCTCTTGAATTTCACTATCTTTTTTTGCTTTACTTGCTTTATTTTTTTGTTTTACATCATTTAGATTAGAAAGATTTGCTTCAATTGCAAGCCCTTTGGGAAATAAATAATTTTTAGCATATCCATTCTTTGCATTCACCATATCGTCTTTTTTTCCTAATCCTTGTACATCATCTTTTAAAATAACTTTCAATGTAATCCCTCCAAATTGTAGTTTAATTAGGTTATCCTAATTATTTGAACTTCTATTTTCTAAATAATCTTTTATTGCATTAATCAATAGTCTTTTTGCTTCATTAACAGAAATTCCTGCTATTTGTGCTCCGGCAGCTGTCAAATGACCTCCCCCACCTAATTTTTCTAATACAAACTGTACATTTAAATCACCTGAAGATCTTCCACTTATAAAGACTTCATTTGGTAGTTGTCCCAATACAAAAGCCGCATTTATATCAGATAAAACAATCAATTGATCAGCAGCTTGTGCTGAAACAAGTTGAGCATTTTTCTCATTTTTTCGACAAACAGATATTGCTATGGAATTCTCAAATAATTCAGCATTTTTTATTATATCAGAAATACTCAAATATGTATTGATATCATTTTGAAATAATTGTTTAACCGCAAAAGTATCTACTCCTTGTCTTCTCAAATTTGCAGCTGCTTCAAAGGTTCTAACACCTGCTTTAACTGTGAAATTTTTTGTATCTACAACTATTCCCGCATACAATGCCTCTGCTTCTATTTGTTTAAGTTTTAACTTATCTTCAACATATTCTAAAATTTCTGTTACTAATTCACAAGTAGATGAAGCATATGTTTCTTGATAGGTTAATACTGTATCCTTAACAAAATCTTTACCTCTCCTGTGGTGATCAATTACTACAACATGCTTTACGCTTTGTAATACCTCTGGAGCTTCTGTAAAATCAGGTCTATGAGTATCAACTATTATAAGCAATGTTTGCTCATTTATTTTATCTAATACTTCTGTCTTATTTACAAAAATATTATCATACTCAATATCATCCTCTAATTTCTTTAAAAGAGTCTCAATTGTAGGATTTGATCCAGATAATACTATATTAGCTTTTTTATCTCTATTTTTTGCGATTCTAAAAATACCTAAAGCTGAACCTAATGAATCTATGTCACAATTACCATGACCCATTATTAAAATATTTGAAGCTTGATCAATTAATTCTCTTAGAGCATAAGCAACAACTCTTGCTTTTACTCTTGTTTTCTTTTCAAACTCTCTTGTTTTTCCACCATAAAAAGTAATCGCTTCATTATTTTTAACTACAACTTGATCTCCACCCCTACCTAAAGCTATATCTATCGCAGCATTCGCATACTTTAAATTTTCAATAAAAGTTTCACCATTTATACCAATTCCCATACTCAAAGTAACTTTAACCCGTGTACCTGTATCTATTTCCTTAATATTGTCTAATATGTCAAACTTTTTATCTTTAAAAGTTTTTAATTTTGTTTTTTCAAAAATAAAAAGATATTTATCTCTTTCAAATTTTTTCAAAATTCCTTTTGTAAAACCCATCCAATTATTTATCACTTTGTTTATCTCAGCTAAAATATGAGGTCTTTTTGAATCCTCAATTCCCTGCATAAGTTCATCATAATTATCTACAAGTATAACACAAACTACTATTTTTTCATCATTATATTTTCTTTTTAAGTTAATATAGTCTGTATTTCTTATAAAATACATAGAAATAAGAAATTCATTTTCATTATTTGATTTTTTAAGAAAATTACCAATAATATTGTAATACTCATTATTTATTAAAATATTGTCTTCAATTTTACCTTTTATCTCTTTTTGGTTTGATTTTTTAAATTTCAACATTATCTTTTTTACCATTTTTTCTAATATCTCATCATTAGAAAACATCTGTTTAAAATATGAATTAAACCAAACGATAGTTCCATCTTTTTCAACTATTAAAAGAGGCATAGGAAAATTTAAAAGTGTATCTTTTGATGCTAAATCCATATGAGAAGTTAAATTTTCTATGTAATTATATATTTCTTTCTTTCTCTTTAATCTGAGTCTAATATAATTTATAACATTAACCATATAAATTATTGCCCCTGGAACCACAAATTTCCATTTTTCAAAATAAGCTAATAACAATAACAAAACCAGTATGAACAATAAATTAAATAAACTTCTAGGATTTATAGAACTAATAAATTTACTATTAATCATTTTTCCACCTTTAAACCAATTCTTAATTCAAGATAATCCAAAATCTTTTTCTCCTACTACCAAATTATAAACTTTCGAAAAATAACATCACATTTTTCATATCTGAAAATCACTAGGGAATATCAAAAAAACAAACTCTAATTCTCGAGTATGAAATCAGATTATTTTCTAGGTTATCCTAGCATTTGTTATATTTTATCATTTATATATATCGGATAGGAACCCAAAAATTTAAAATATGATGTTTTTCTCTTTATCATAGTTATAGCATCATTTACATCACTATCATCTATATGTCCTAATATATCTACAAAGAAAATATATTTTCCCAATTCGTTTCTTTTAGGTCTTGAAACTATTTTAGTCATATTTATGTCCCATAAATTAAATATGTCAAGTATTCTATAAAGGCTTCCTGGTCTATCTTCTGTTGAAAATATAATCGAAGTTTTGTCCCTTCCTGTATTACCTACTTTATCTTTTGAAATAACAACAAATCTTGTATTATTATTGTCTTCATCCCTAATATTACTTTTTAGTATTTCTAAACTATACTCTTCAGCTGCTGTAACTGAACCTAAAACTGCACATTTCTTATCATTTAATTTAGAAACTTCCTCAGCTGCCATTGCAGAAGTATAGACTTGTTTAATTTGAACTCTTGGCAAAAACTTATTTAAGAAATTTCTACATTGTCCAATTGGTTGAGGATGTGACATTATGACTTCAATATCATCCATTCTAGCTCCTGGAACTACTAGTAAATTAACATTTACATCTATCACTAACTCCGATTTTATATATATATTATTACTTTTAGAGAGTAAATCTAAAGTTAAATTAACTGCACCCTCTATAGAGTTTTCTACAGGTAAAATCGCTTCATCTAAATTGCCATTTTCTACTAATTTTATCATATCTGATATATTGTAATAACTTACACCTTTATAACCAATTAAATTCCTTAAATATAACTTAACTGCTTCTTGAGAAAAAGACCCCTTAGGTCCCATAAATCCTACTCTTTTCATCGATTCTTCCCCTTTTCAAAATAACCTTATGAACACCTAAGAATATTCAAAAAACAAACTCTAATTTTTGAGTATGAATTCGTACAATTTAAACAAACTTCTAGCAACTAGAATTAATATTGAATAAATTAGATTTTTTTATTTTAAAAGCCTGTAGATTAGCTACAGGCCTATTTAAAACTTAAGAAATAATAAAAATTTTTTGATATCCCTAATCAGATGTATATGGTAATAATGCAATATGTCTTGCTCTCTTTATAGCTATTGTAAGTTGTCTTTGATGTTTAGCACAATTTCCAGAAATTCTTCTTGGAAGTATTTTTCCTCTTTCAGATATATATTTTTTAACTTTTGCTATATCTTTATAATTAATATCATCAACTTTATCTACACAAAAACCACAAATCTTTTTTCTTGCTCTTCTCATTTTACCATTTGAGCGTGAATCTGATCTGTCATCTCTATTTGATCTTTCTTTTCTTCCTGGGCTCATCTTTCTACCTCCTTAACCGATTTAGGAACCTAAAAATAATATTACATTTTTAAATCACTAAAATCACATACATCATTATTTAAAATATAAATTTATTTTTTGGTAGCCCTTAAAACATTGATTACTCAATATGATTATTTATTTTTTAATTGCCTTTTAATTCTCTCACTTAAAATGGCAAATCATCATCATTTTCATCAACTGATAATCCATTACTTCCAGAATTATTATTTTCATTAAAGTTAGGTGCATCTGAATATGGTTTTGAAGTATTATTGCTCTCACCTGCAGTTTTACTGTCCGCAAAATATACATCTTCTGCAACTACTTCAGTTTTATATTGTCTTTTTCCATCTTGTCCGTCCCATGAACTAGTCTGAATCCTACCAGATATAGCCACTTGTTTGCCTTTACGAAAATAGTCTTGACAAAATTTAGCAGTTTTACCAAACGCAACAATATTTATAAAGTCAGCTTCTGATTTTTCTCTATCCTTTGAATATCTTCTATTCACTGCTAAACTAAAATTACATATTTCTAAATTGCTTCCTTGAGCATATCTTAGTTCAGGTTCTCTTGTTAATCTTCCCATTAAAATAGCTTTATTCATATTATCACCCTACTTTTTAATAACTAAATATTTGATAATGCTTTCAGTAATTTTGTACAATCTTTCAAGTTCACTTGGAAAACTAGGTTCTGCTTCAAAATTTACCAACACATAGTAACCTTCTTCAATTTTCTCAATCGGATATGCAAGTTTTCGTTTTCCCCATTCGTCAATCTTACCAAGTTTTGTAGATTTTTCAAAAATTCCTTTGAATTTTTCTACCATTTCCTTAATAGCTTCCTCACCAATTTTTGAATTAATTATAAAAATTGATTCATAACTCACCATATTACTTTCACCTCCCCTTGGACTTTTGACCCTACAATCTAATTATAGAGTAAGGATATTAGTGAGTTATTCTATCATATAAACTATACTAATTCAAGTTTTTTAAATATAAAAGTTAAATGTCTCTCAAAATTTTAATAAAAATTTAATTTAACAATACAAAATAATATTGTTTTATGTTATACTTTTTTTGAGGTGAGAAATTTGTCTAAAAATAAAGTAAACCAATTTAACTCAGAATTTTATCCACCGACTTTAATAACTGCCTCCATTTTTTTGAGTACTACTATAACTGTTTTTTTATATATGTTTTTGTCAATTTTTATTGATTTTTCCGAAATATTATCAAAAAAAATTTTTATATCTTTTTTAATCATTTTTGCCATATTAATTACTTTTGTCTTTTTTTTATTTGGAATCTTATATAATGAAAGAATCAAAAGCAAATATTATACAACTGAACTAAAAAATTTCAAAGATTTTACTGATGAACTTCATACAGTCTCATCTGAAACAGAGGTTTATGAATTGCTTTATGAGTTTATAAGCAAAATTCCAGGTATTGATCTAACAAGATTGTTTTATAGAAGTGATTTTTCTGAAGAAGATGCCGAATGGCAAATTATGAGTTCTGATAATTCTCAATTATGCAATATGTCAGCTAAAACATGTCCTTTGATACAATATAATAGAGAATGCATAGTTGATAACATAAGAAGTAAAGCAATCTGTAGATATCAATCTAGTGAATTTAAAACAGGAAGTTATGTTTGTTTAATGGTAATAAACTCAGGATTCAGACAATGCACAATACAATTATACAGTAAAACTGAATATTTCTTTGATGCAATTGTTATTTCCAAAATAAAATCATATATAGAAATTTCAAAAGTAATAATTAATAGTGGCAGAACTGTTCAGATGTTAAATGAAAAAGTATCCACAGATAAACTTACAAAACTTTATAACAGAACCTTTGTTGATACATTTTTAGATAAACAACTTGATTTATCAAGATTCTCATATAAACAAGTAAGTTTAATTGTAGGAGATATTGATTTTTTCAAAAGTATTAATGATACATATGGACATGCTGCCGGGGATTATATACTAGTAAAATTTTCACAGGAACTTGTAAAATCTACAAGAAAATCAGATATTGTAGCAAGGTATGGGGGAGACGAATTTCTGATAGTTTTGCCAGATACGGATACTGATACTGCTATTCAAGTATCAGAAAGAATAGTTCAAAATATTAGGAATCTTAAAATACCTACTTTTGATGGACAGGAAATCAAGCAAATCACTTGTAGTCTTGGTTTATCAACGTTTCCAGGATATTGTGACAGTAAGGAATCTCTAATGAAAACAGCTGATATTGCATTATATAAATCAAAGCAAAATGGTAGAAATTGTTCCAGTGTCTTCACACCTGTTTAATCAAAGCATAATCAAAAATTTTAGAAACCTATGAAAACTAAGGTTATACTGCCTATAATTGCAAATTATGTTGCTAACCAATATTTTCTAATAATAATTATATTTTGTTAAATATCTCCTTATATTCTATATAATTAGGCATAATCAAAAATTTCATAAGACAAATTTTTTCTGAAAATGCCGATGCTTTAACGGATTTTTTTAAAAAGTTGACTAGTTTATTTTTTGCTTCTGCCTTATAAGATATATTATGATTTGCTTCAAAAAATACAAATGAAAAGGAAGATGTTTTTTATGAACACTACTGCTCATATTGATGATTTGAAAAGAATCATCAACGCTGATCACAATAATCCATTTTCAGTTCTTGGACTCCACGAAATTTCAGGTGAATCCGAAAGCAAAAAATTTGTAGTAAAATCTTTTTTGCCAAATGCAGCAAAAATAACTTTAATCGATGATAATAATCAATCATATCACATGGATAAAATAGATCAAAATGGAGTTTTTGAAGTTTTTATTTCTGATAAGTCAGATTATTTTGATTACACCCTTCAAGTTGAAGATGATGCAGGTAATAAATTTAGAATTGTTGATCCTTACTCATTTCTTCCTGATATGCCTGAATATGATTTGCATTTATTTAATGAAGGCAATCATCACAAAATATATAATCGATTAGGCGCACATTTAAAAGAAATAAAGGGTATTAAAGGTACTTTATTCACTGTTTGGGCTCCTTGTGCAAAAAGAGTTAGTGTTGTTGGTACCTTTAATCACTGGGATGGAAGAAGACATCAAATGAGAGCTTTAGGTTCATCAGGTGTCTGGGAAATTTTCATACCAAAACTAGGTCAGGGAGAATTATATAAATATGAAATTAAAACTCCTTTTGATGACATATATATAAAAGCTGATCCTTATGCTTTTTTTGCTGAAAAAAAACCAAAAACAGCTTCAATTATTTTTCCTCTTGATAATTATGAATGGAATGATAATAACTGGATGAAAGAAAGAGATTCTAGTAATTCTCTTGAAAAACCTATGTCAATTTACGAGGTACATCTTGGATCATGGATTAGATTACCTGATGATACAGAAGAAGATGGAAAAAGAGGTTTAACATATAAAGAACATACCGAAAAACTTATATCCTATGTTTTAGATATGGGTTATACTCATATTGAACTCCTTCCATTAGCAGAACATCCTTTTGATGGATCATGGGGTTATCAAATCACAGGCTATTATGCTGTAACAAGTAGATATGGTACACCTGATGATTTCAAACATTTTATCGATAGATGTCATCAAAATAGTATTGGTGTAATAATGGACTGGGTTCCTGCTCATTTTCCAAAAGATGGTCATGGATTGGCCAGATTTGATGGTACAGCTCTTTATGAGCATGAAGATAAACGTTTAGGAGAACACCCAGATTGGGGAACTCACATCTTCAATTATGGAAGAAATGAAGTTAAAAACTTTTTAATTTCAAACGCTTTATTTTGGATGGATATATATCACATAGATGGATTAAGAGTCGATGCTGTGGCTTCTATGCTTTATTTAGATTATGCCAAAAAAGATGGTGAATGGTTACCTAATAAATGGGGTGGAAAAGAAAATATTGAAGCTATAGATTTTATGAGACAATTAAATACAACAATCTATAAATATTTTTCTGGAGCACTAATGATAGCAGAAGAGTCTACGTCATGGGCACTTGTTTCTAAACCATCTTCTGTAGGAGGTTTAGGATTCTCATATAAATGGAATATGGGATGGATGAATGATTTTTTAAAATTTATCAGTTTAGATCCTTTATATAGAAAATATCACTTAGGCGAACTCACATTTTCTATGGTATATGCTTTTGCTGAAAATTTTACACTGGTATTATCGCATGATGAAGTGGTTCATGGAAAATGTTCAATGATAAGTAAAATGCCTGGAGACTACTGGCAAAAATTTGCTGGTCTACGCTTATCTTATACCTACATGTATGGTCATCCTGGAAAAAAACTATTATTTATGGGAGGAGAATTCGGTCAATTTATTGAATGGAATTATAAAGAAGGTCTTGATTGGCATTTACTTGATTATCCTCTTCATAATAAGCTTCAAAAATGTGTTAAGGATTTAAATAATTTATATAAATCACAACCAGCTATGTATGAAGTTGATTTTGATCAAGATGGTTTTGAATGGATTGACTGCAGTGATACTAAAAATTGCATAATTTCTTTTGTCCGAAAAGGAAATGATTGGAGAGATATGTTGTTATTCATAAGCAATTTTACTCCTAATGTACATTATGACTATAGAATAGGTGCCCCTAAAAATGTATTTTATGAAGAAATTTTTAATTCAGATGCTGAAATTTATGGTGGAAGTAATGTTGGCAACCCAAATGGTGTTCATGCAGATGAAATAAAACTTCATGATAAACCTTATTCAATAAAATTAACAATACCACCTCTGGCAACACTTGTTTTAAAAGCACACATAAATAAAGATTAAAAAATATATATAATAAGACATAATCAAAAATAAACTAGTCAACTTAAAAAAAACCGTTAAAGCATTGATATTTTAATAAAAATGTTGTCTTATGAAATTTTTGATTATGCCTTAAGCAGTAGTTTATCTACCATTTTATTTTTTTAGATATCCCTCAAGTATATTCAATAATTACTTTAACTTTATAATTTGCAAATACTAATTCATCATTATTCTTAAGTAGATATTCTATATTTCCCCTTATTCTTTTTCTATTTAAAAAAGTTCCATTTCTCGAATCTAAATCAACAATAAAATAATCATAATTATTTTTTATTATTTTAGCATGCCTTCTTCCAACAGCACTATTGCTCACAAAAAAATCCACACTTTCTTTAAGTCTTCCAAGAAAAAATTCCTTCTTATCAGCTTTAATTTTTTTACTGATTCCATTTTCAACATATACAATAGTTAAATTTTTATTTTTAGGTGCCTCAATACTCTTTGCATTTAATAAATCACTACTGATAGTTTTTCCAGAAGCATTATATAAATTAGTATCATCATTTGATTTTTTAAATTTTTTAAGATGTTTTCTGTTTGCTTTGCCGCTATAGTTATTTTTTGAACCTCCCCAATCCTGTAAAAATACTGTTTCTTCACTTATTACAGTTTGATCAGTTTGTATAGCACTGCTCAGTGCAGGTAGATTTGCATTATTGTTATTAAAAAAATTCTTATTAGTTTCATTAATAGTTTGATTCATTATATTAACTTCAATTTTTCTTCCCTTTATTTTTACTATATAATCTTTCCACATACAAACACTTAAATAAATGCTTAAACCTGAAAATAATAAATATATAGCCATACTAAATTTATCCAATATGAAAAATTTAGTAGTAAAAATTATCAAGACAAAGCCTATTAAAATAATAACCTGGAGTAATATTTTATTAACTAATAATTTCCGTATATTGATATCTTCATTTATAACCATTCTATCTTTATGATGATTTATCAATTTACTTTCTACTTCAACAATTTTCCTTGAAAAATCACTTATCATTTCAGTATTTTCTTCAATGTTAACTTTATCATTCTTATTAAATTCTTTTAGTTCCTCTACAAGAGAATCTAATGAAAAGACATTAAATTCATTACACTTTACAAGTTGAAGAATTTTTTGAACATAATCTTCACTGTTTGATTCTTTAAATTTTACTAAAAACATTACCAAATTAACTAAAAATGATCTCAAGTTACTTAAAACATTATTATTTATAGTTATAGGTAGATAAGCCATATAAACTTTATAAGTTTTTGGATCAATAAAGATTGCTTCTTCATCTATTATAATTGAATTCTCATCTAGTTTATTTATTTTACATTTTTTAAGTATATTTGTAATATTGTGTAATATATTTAAAAAAGTTATGATTTTAATTTTTCTGTTATTTAAATATTGGGATAATTTAATTTTACCTGTAATATTGTACTTGAAAGAAAGTTGACCATCTTTTTTCCCTATATGTATAGGCAATAAATTAATATAGCAACCCTTTAGCATTTCAATTTTTTCTTTTTTAAGCATGCCAGTATCATAACCTGAAATCTCTAAATAATCTCCTGATGCGTCCTTATTATAATTAATTTTTAAGTTAGATTCCAAACCTTTTAGCATTTTTATAATTCCCCCCTTTGTCAATTAATAAAAAACTATATAATTCTGTCTTATGGATATCCAAAAAATAAATTCTAATTCTTTAGTGTAAGAAGAAGAGAATTTGATATTATTTTTTAGGTTTTCCTTATCTCTAACTCTAAATTATAAAAAAATTTATTACAAAGAATTTATTAATTATATATAATTTCAAATCTATAGTATCATAGATAAATTTCTCTTTCATATTTCCCTAATAATTTAAATTTAAAATACACCATCTTTCTACCTAAATTTTTAATGCTTTTGTTAATTTTCTATTACTACTCAACTATAATATCTCAGTATATATCTTGTTATGTTAATATTTTATAAATATATTGTATATTTCATACATTCTCATGCTTAATGTAAGAAATAGTATTTATTACAGTTTCATTTTACATTATCTATTTATGTTTAATAAAATTGTAACATAAATAGATTATAAATAAATATATTTAATAGATATTTCCCAACATTTAATTCTCGAATATGAATTCACACGTTTTAAGCGAATTTCAGAAAAAAAATAATTCGGTATTATTTTTTAGGTTATCTTTATTTAGCTTTTACTCCAAATTCTATTAATTCAAAGTCCATTTTATAATCATATGCGATCTTTTCAATTTCACTAATTTCTTTTTTATTCTGACTATTAATTGTATCTTCTGGAATTACAAGAAGGAATTTTTTAGATTTTATATTGTATTTCTTAATCTTTCCTTTAACGTATATATATATTTCCTCATTATAATTATTAAATTTAATTATATTTTTTTCAACTGATTTTATAATTTCACCTGGTTTTTTATATGTTTTTAATGTAGGATCAATAGTTCTCATCTCTATAGCTTCACCTGTTAAAACATCAAATTTGAAGAATTCACCATTTACAGGTCTAAGAACATTTTTCCCAAATTTATACTGTAATTCTAAGCCTCTTTTTATATGGTTTTGATTCCAAATATACTTATTCTTCCTACCTTCTAACTCTGTTTTTATATATGCTCTATGGTTAAATACAATACTCGGTAAAATTTTTCCAAGTATGAATGTATCTATTTGATATCTCAACTTAATATCTATAATACCATTTTTTTCAGAAATAATCGAATTAGTAAAATCAATTTCTGATATAGAACTTATGTAATCCCTATAACTTGTTTTCTTATATTTTTTATAACCTCCATCAATTAAAACTAATTCTAATTCTTTATCCAAATTATATAAGTTATAATTCCTCTCTAAAACACTATTTGCCATATAATTAACTGTTTTTTGCATTTCTATATGAATATTAAAAACCTCAATGAGTATAATAAATATGAATATTGCCATAGAAATCAAGGGTAATAAAATTGCAGATTCAATAGAAATTGAACCTTTTATATAATTTTTTTTAATCATATTAACCAAACAACCTTAACAATATAATAGTTCTTATAAAAAAAGATATTCGACATAGGTAAATTATAGTAAACTTTTATATGTAATTTTTTATTTTTATCAAAGTTAAAC
>JBDMZA010000055.1:0-4595 GCA_039770155.1 Clostridiales bacterium | reverse complement strand
CTAAAAAATAATACCAAATTCTTTTCGTCTGAAGTTCGCTTAAATCATGCGAATTCATACTCGAGAATTAGAGTTTATTTTTTGGATATCCCTTAGCTTTCTTTTATCTTTATTTATTAATTTTATTGATTTATACTAAATTTAAGAGGTGTTGATTATGTCTAATTTCAAAATTTTAAGCAAAGATGATATTTCATTTTTTGAAGATGCTTATACCACGATTTATGATCAAAGCATTGAAAAAGGGATTCCAAATTCAGAAAGATTTAAGTATGTTAGAAAAATTCTTGATAAAGTTTTTGAAAAATCAATACAAGGTACAATAGATGATGGCTATGATTTTTCAAATAAAGAACTTAGTGAAATAAAAAGTGAATTCTACAACTTGCTCTCAAGTTTCGAAGAAAAAAAAGGTATTAATTAATAATCTAAAAATTAATATTTAACAATCTTTAGGAGAACCTAAAAAATAATACCGAATTCTTTCCGTCTAAAGTTCGCTTAAATCAGGTAAATAAGTACTCAATCCGAGAATTAAAGTTTATTTTTTAGATATCCCTAAATTATTTTATGAGATTTTTTATTATTTTTTGTTCTCTTTTAATTTTAATAATGCTTCAAGCATTGGATTATTAATTTCATGTTGATATGTTTGACTTTGATGTTTTAAATACTTTTCAACTTCTTTTTTAGATACAGATTTCTTTGATTTTTGAAGTCTCTTTTCAAAACTATTCTTTTTCTCTTTAAATCCACATTTACAAACATACACACTTTTTTCCGCTTCCCCAAACAGCTCCATTTTCCTTCTACACTGTGGACATCCCATATTTGTAATTGTAGAGATTATCTTTTTACTTTTACAATTCCTGTCTTTACATACCAATATTTTTCCTCTTTTATTTTTAACTTCAAGCATATTATTACCACATATAGAACACTTTTGAGTAGAAATATTATCATGTTTAAAAATCTTATCATCAAGTTTAATTTCTTTTACAATTTTATTTGTATATTGTTCCATTTCATTTATAAAATCTTTTCTCACCAGTTTTCCATATTCTATATCCTTTAATTTCTTTTCCCACTTCGCAGTAAGTATAGGAGATTTTAAATCTTCAGGTACCAAATTTAATAGTTGTTTTCCTCTGTGAGTAACATAAATCCCCTTATCTCTCTTGTCCATTAAACCTGCATTGAATAACTTTTCAATAATATCCGCTCTTGTAGCCACTGTTCCTATTCCACCAGTTTCACCCAATACTTTTTTCCATTCATTGTTGATTTCATTCAAATATTTATGCGGATTTTCCATAACTGATATCAAGTCTCCCTCACTTAAAAGACCTGGGTGGCTTGTTTTCCCTTGTGATTTTATAACCTTATCTATTTTAAATATTTCGCCTTCTACAAACTCATTTTTTTTATCATTCGAAACTTTTTTATTATCATTATATAAAACTTTCCATCCTTCTTTTAACTCAATCTTTGCCTTTAGTTCAAATTTTTCACCATTGATGTCCATTTTAACATTAATTATTTCTGCAACACTATTTTCAGATAAAACTGCTAAAAATCTCTTAATTACCAATTCATATATTTTATATTCATCTCTTGATAATTCATCTAAATCTACTGATACTTCAGTAGGGATTACTGCATGATGATCTGATACTTTACTATCATTAATATAATTTTTACTTTCTTTAATACCATTTTTAAGTATATTACCTATTATATTACTAAATTTATTAATTCTACATGATTTTAACCTATCTTTTAAGGTACTAAAAATATCTTTTGTAAGATACTTAGAATCTGTTCTTGGATAAGTTAAAATTTTATATCTCTCATACAATGTTTGTAAAATTGTTAAAGTTCTTTTTGCAGAATAGCCAAATATTTTGTTTGCTTCTTTCTGTATTTCTGTTAAATTATATAAATTTGGTGGTGTTTCTGACTTTACTTTTTTTGTTATCCTTAGTATTTTCCCTTTTTTATCTTTAATTCTATTTAAAATTTCTTCTAATAATTTTTCATCGAAAATCCTTGTTTCATTACTTTTATCTGTCCAAACAAATTCAAATTCTCCAACTTTAATTTTTATTTGATTATATTTTTTTGGAATAAATCTTCTTATTTCATCTTCTCTATTTAATACCATCTGTAATGTAGGCGTTTGAACTCTCCCACATGATAATTGAGCATTATACTTACAAGTTAATGCTCTTGATGCATTAATACCAACTAACCAATCAGCCTCTGCCCTAGCATACGCAGATTGATATAGTTTATAATAATTATTTCCTTCTTTTAAATTGTTAAAACCATCTCTTATAGCCTTATCAGTTACAGATGAAATCCATAATCTCTTTATAGGCTTATGTACTTTTATCTTATCTAATATCCACCTTGCAACTAATTCCCCTTCTCTTCCAGCATCTGTCGCTATTATAATTTCTTTGACACTATCTCTTAGAATTAATTGTTTTACTTTATTAAATTGACTTATTGAGTTTTTTATAGGACTTAGCCTAAATCTTTGGGGTATAATGGGAATGTCTTCAATTTTCCAATCACTATACTTTTTATCATAAACACCTGGATCCGCTAAAGTCACTAAATGTCCTAATGCCCAAGTTACAATATATTTATTTCCATCTATAAAGCCATTATTTGTTTTTTTAGATCCCATTACTCTTGCAATATCTCTTCCTACAGATGGTTTCTCCGCAAGAACCAAAATATTTCCCATATAAATATCCACCTTTTCTAAAGAATAGCCAAAAAACAAATTGTCATTCTTAAGTAAAAAATCACTATGGGATTATCATTACAAGAAGAATGAATTAGTAAAACCTAAAAAAATATCACACTTTTATAATCTGAGAATCACTAAAATCATTTGATTCATAATTCTAAAAAGTAGATTTATTTTTTGGATGTACTTTATTATTTTTTAGATGATAACAAAAATGCCATAAAATATCCGATTATACAAGCTATTATACTAATAATAATTTGAGAAAAAATAAAGTCACTCCAAATTTCTGTAAATAATTTATATATCGAAGTTATCATCAATCCTATAATAACATAAATAGTTTGTATTTTATATTTCTTCATTAATTTTGAAATAAGCTTTGAAAAGAATACTATACCAACAACAGCTCCACATCCAACAAAAGCTATTTGTATTATCATCAGGGCTTTTACATCTATAAAACCAATAATATTTTCATATTCACCTAAACTTACTAAAAGAGCTGAACCTGAAAACCCTGGTAATAGCATAGAGCTTGCAGCAAGTAATCCACATATAAAAAGCCATACACTATAAATTGGATCAACTTTTGCTATCTTAATAAATCCTAAAAAATCTGTAACTCCCTCTGGTACTTCTGAATTAAATGGGGGTTTAATATTATCTATCAGAGCAAATACAATAATTACAAATAAAATTATACCAAAATTTGAAATACTATACCCTTTTTCTGTTCTCATTGTATACACTATTGTTCCTAATATTGTACCTACAATAAACAAATAAAAATGTTGTTTTAGTGATACATGTTCTAGAATAAACATAAATACCTTAGAAAATATTATTATTCCAATTACAGCACCAAGTCCAAGAGTAACTATAAAATTTCTTTCTTTTTTTTCTTTTAGTATAATTTTGGGATTACTCAATATTCCTATAAATCTTTCATAAATTCCAATCATGTATGCTATAGTTCCACCCGAAAGTCCTGGAATAATATTTGCTATACCTATTAGCATACCATGTATAATTGTCATTAAATATTTCATTGATGTTTTGTCCCCTTAATTATTATCTGAAAATCTTTCATAACTTCTACAATGAACAATTATATACTAAAACAAATATAAATGGTAGATGATAATTTATCTATCGTTTAAAAAATGTTTATTCTAGTTAATATAAGCAATATAAACAAGATTTGAATAATAATTCTGAATAATTCATTGAAATTAAGTTTGATTCTTTTTCTAGCATTTGTTAATATTAATAATACAATATACCGAGGTGTAAAATTATGAAATTAATAAAAGTTATGTTAGTTGATTCAGAAAATGAAATATTAGATAATTTAAAATCTATTATACCATGGAGAAAAAATGGTTTTGAAATTGTAGCAAAAACCACTGTAAGCAATGATGCTCTTGATTTATATAAAAGTCACAGACCTGAAATAGTAATAACAGATATCTGGATGCCTGGTTTAAATGGCTTGGACTTAAGTAAAAAGATTTTGTCTATAGATAATTTAACTAAAATAATTTTCTTAACATCATACAAGGATATTGAATTCGCTAAATTTACAATTTCTCTTGGAGCATCAAACTATTTATTAAAGCATGAATTAAGTAAAAATAAACTACTTAATGAATTAAATATTCTGCGAAATTTAATTGAAAAAGAAAACAAACGTAAGAGAATAAGCAAAAGATATTTGCTTAAAAGTTTAATGGCAAATTCATTTGATCTTGTTTATGGAAATGAATTGCAATATTTGTATGATTCTAACAAAAATAATTTATTTTCAATTTTTTTACTAAAAATTGATTCT
>JBDMZA010000054.1:0-4581 GCA_039770155.1 Clostridiales bacterium | reverse complement strand
TTGCAGCACCAGAAAATGTATTTGGAGTAGCTGATGATTTAACTATAGGATTAAGTAAATTTGTTAACATAGTGAAATATGAGGATAAATTAGCTAAAATAAACTAAGTTATTAAAATATTGGATGAAGCATCTAGTTCATCAAATACGTTTAATATGGGTTGTGCAATTATTACTGGAGTAGGAGCTAGTGATGAATTAAATAAAGTTATTGATTGGTTTGAAGAAGGAATTAAAAACTTTGGAGGCAGATTTAATTGAGTTTAAATGATAAAAAAGGCATTAAGAATTATTTTATCTTACTTAGTATGAAAATTTGTATAGCAGTTATAGTAAAACTTATAAATAAAGAGGAGTTAACCAATATTGTAAGTTTTTTGGTAGCGTCCAATTATTTCTTTACTGGTATTCCGATGGCTAATTATATATCAAGAATATTAAAAATTACAAATAAAAGAGCTACAGTTATTTGTGCACCTATAATGTTTTTAGAAACTTATATTTTATTAAGTATAATTTTTGGCTTTAATGTTACATTTGAATATATAAAAAATTTATAACAATCAACAAATTGATATTTTAAAAATACATTTTTTTGATTAAAATTATTTTAAAATAAAAAATTAAATAAAAGGTTGTATTTTTTGATAAAGTTGATGTTGATTAGTATAAGCCATATGAGATTATCTATCTTTATACCTAAGGAGAACCTAAAAAATAATACAGAATTCTTTATAATGTATTACTAATTGCACAGTTCGCAATTTCTCAGTCTTTTAGGAACATATAGTTTTTCTAACGAGCCTTTTACTTCTAGTTCTGAAGGTTAAATGTTTTCTTTCTATTTTAACTATATCAATTTTAAAGTCATTTATATTATTTATAACTATTTACCAAAGATATGTTTACTTTATTCAATAAGTTTTTTTTCTTAGTTTATTCATCGCCTTATATATACTTATTACAGGTACTCTCTAAAAATCAGAAAAATATATACTATCCATTATTATTAGCATTCTGGATGTATTATTAGGTTGATATTTACCAGTATATTTCATTTGAACTTATAATAAATTGAGAAATCTGTTAAAAATAGAAGTAATTAGAATATAAATTACTTCTATTGCAAATAAATGGTATATGTCAATTTGTACAAATAATTAATTATGTATATAATAAACTTAATTTTATTAAACTAATAATTAATAAACTTCATTAATTGTTATGTATAAATAAAATTTATTAATTACAAAAAGCCAGAATTTTATATCTAAAATTAAAACTCAGGAGGAACTTTTCATGAAAAAACTTTTGAAAAAGAGTACATCTATTTTGTTATGTCTATGCATGGTAATAAATGGTGTTTTTATATTGCCATTGATCTCCTATGCAGAAACAAAATCTAATAATAGTCAATTAAATAGTGATGAACTATTAAATTTAATTGATAATAAGAATTTGAATAGAGACTTCCAAGATATGTCTGAAAATCAAAACCTATTAGAATCAGTAAATGGTAATGAATTGATGGTAAAGTATAAAGATGATGTAAGTGAAACAAATAAAAAAGAACACAGAGAAGAAGTAGGTGCAAAATTAATAGAAAAAGGTAAAGATGGAATTGAGTTAATAAAAATAGAAAATGCAAGTATTGATAAAGCAGTAGATAAACTTGATAAAAATAGTGATATAGAATCAGTTTCACCAAATTTTATAAGAAAGGTTTTATATACACCAAATGATGAAAAGTTATCAGAACAATGGTCAGTAAATGCAATTAATGCAGATAAAGCATGGGATATATTAGATAATACAGAAAATTTAAAGGAAATAAAAGTTGCCGTTATTGATACAGGAGTTGATACAAATCATGAAGATCTAAAGGGAAAATTAACTGATGATGGATATGATTTTTGTGATAATGATAATGATCCAATGTCAGGACCTATTGCTGAAACACATGCTACACATGTATCAGGTATCATTGCAGCAATGTGTGATAATAATATTGGTGTAACTGGTTTAACAGGTAAAGCTCCTATTAAAATAATGCCCCTTAGGACATTAAAAGCTGGAAATGGTGATGATTTTGCAATAACTAAAGCAGTATATTATGCTGTTGAGCATAATGCAGATATAATTAATATGAGCTTTGGGTCAATAGGGAGAAATGATATTTTAGAAGAAGCAATAAATTATGCAATATCAAAAGGTGTGTTAGTTGTTGCAGCAGCTGGAAATAGTACATATGATTCAAAATATTTTTGGCCAGCGGGTGTTCCAGGTGTTGTAACTGTTTCAGCTACAGATTCTGAAAACAAAGCAGCTGAGTTCACAAATTACGGAAGCGGTATAGAAATTGCTGCACCTGGAGTTGATGTATTAAGTACAGTAAATGGTGATAAATATGAAAAATATAGTGGTACATCAATGTCATGTCCTACTATTTGTGCAGTCGCAGCTATGATAAAATCAAAAAACCCTGAATATAATATAGCTCAAATTCAAGATGTTTTATACAATTCATCAAAAGACCTAGGTGATAAAGGAATAGATAAAGCATTTGGTTATGGTTTGGTAGATGCAGAAAAAGCTTTAAATACTTCACCATCAGACAAAAAAGTAAAATTGATTGATGTAATGGATAATGATAGAGTATTTTATAGTACTGATTTTAATGTAAACTATAATGAGCCTCAAAATCTAAAAAATATTGAATTTTATATTGATGATATAAAAATAGATGATATCTTAGCTAAAGAAAATACAATACAATATAAATCAACAATAGACTTAAATAAATTTGATGATGGAAAGCATACATTAAAAGTATTGGCCTATGACTTAAATGGAGTAGAATATGAAGATACAAGGATTATAGATGTCTCAAATAATGTTGGAAATGGTCTTAGAATAAAAACAACAACAAATGGTAAAGCTTGCCAAATAGCACAATATAGTATTTTTGAAAAAAATGAAGCATCAAATGGAAAATATGAACAAACACAAATGTTCATAGCAGATAGAAAGGGATATGTTGATATTTCAGAAGATATGATAAATAATAAAAATGATTATCTTCTTATTGGAGAATGTGCTGAAGGAACAACAGATGGATATAGTATTTACTATAACATACAACAGATGAATAAAATGGGGTATTTTGAATTTGAAAACAGCAATCTAACTGAAATAAATATAGAATCCATTGGTGAAGAAAGCTCTGAGGTTGTTGCATTTAAGCTGCTTAATGATGGTAGCAAAATTGATTATGGGCTAATATGCAAACTGAATATTTCTAATTTTTCAACAGTAATTAAAAAATGTTATATTTCACCTGGAAAGTATGAATTTAAGCTTAAAGCAGATAAATTAAATAACAATAATATGGAAGGTTACCTTTTAACAAAAGTTGCTGAGGTAAAAGATAGTCCTGTAAATAATATAAGTTTTGATGTTAAGAATCTTGCAAAAATCAATACACAATATAATAAAGCAAATGGATGGAATCTTGGTCAAAAATTAATTTTATTTGATGATAATATATTTATAAGCGATATATTAAAAATTTTATTAGGTGAAGGTAATGATATAAATACCTATTATTTAACGCCAGGAAAGTATAAACCAAATGCTATATTAATGCTTGAAAATGATAAAAAAACAGAACTACTTTCAATTGAGTTATCATTATATGGTGGAAGCGGAAAAAATTACAGAAGTAGATCGTATAATTTAAACTTTGGTGGAAAATTTTATGGAAGAGTAAGTACTGATAAAAAAGTTTATTCTTTAAATGAATCAATTAGTGTAGATATGGGTATTAAAGATCAATTTAGAAATAAAGTATCATATTTATTACATAACAACGTTGAAACTGATACAGAATTAACAAAAACAGTTTCTAATAACTTAAATACATTTATACAAAATGTAAAAGCTGGTTTTATTATAAATACAAATGATGAAATTGATGAAGAAATTGTAAATGAGGAAGATTCAATAGCAAAAATACAAATAAAGAATAGTTGTGGTAAAGTTGTTTATGAAGAATTGTTTTCAGATATTGGTACAAAAGAAATAGACCTACCAGAAAATTTCAATAAAGGTAATTATAAATTAAAAGTTACTTCAAAATATCCAAATGAAATCACTTCAAACACAAGGTTTAAGGTTGAATAGAAAAATTTTAATTTACAGCAATCAAAAAAAACTGATTAAGAAAAATCAGTTTTTTTTTTGATGTTTTTTATAATGACAAAAGAAATTAAAACAACAAAATAACTTTATTTAATATGTATAATTATTATCAATTTTAAAAATTTAGCTAGTATCAAAATTTCAGAGTGTTTTTTCAGCATTTATATATGACTTTACTAATTTTAAGTTATATCAAAATAATATTATTAATAATTCATAATCTAGCATAAATCACTGGAAATTAAGATATTTAGTTGCTTTAATGGATGTATTTAAAATATGCTGTATGTTATCAATAATGCAATTAAATATAATATGTATTTACATTAAAATATATTATGATATAATTAATTATATTAATAAATATAGTATGAAAAATTAA
>JBDMZA010000053.1:0-7705 GCA_039770155.1 Clostridiales bacterium | reverse complement strand
GCATGATTTAAGCGAACTTCAGATGAAAAGAATTTGGTATTATTTTTTAGATTTTCCTAAGAAGTGTTTTTGGATTAGCTTATTAATATAAGAACGATTTGTTGAATTTTAAAATTATTCCTCCTTTGTAACATGAATTTTCTATTCAAATTAATAAAGGAGGTTTTTGCTTAAAATATTGTAGAGTAATATATAATTTTGTAAATAATTTATTAATACTTAAAATCTTGATTGATAAATTTTATAATAAGTTTTATAATTAAATTATGAATAAAGTTTAATACACCTTATACCAAGGGATTGCCAAAAAAATAAATATATTCTTAGATTTGTATTTATTAGTTATTAATGTGAACTATTGAATGTTTTATTTTTAGGTTTTCAACGGATTTATTTAAAAGGAGATTTTGTTTAAATGGAATTAGTTAAAAAGATTAAAAACCCAGCTGTTAGAGAAACGGTTGATTGGATTATACATATTGGGATTGCTATTATTATTGCAATATTTATAACAAAATTTGTTTTTCAAAGAACTGTTGTATATAAGATATCAATGCAACCTACTTTAAAAGAAGGAGATAATCTCATAGTTGAAAAGATAAGTCCTAAAATTAACAATATTGACAAAGGTGATATTATTACTGTGTATTCTCCAGAATATGTTCATGAAAAAGGTAATACTATGATAAAGAGGGTTATAGCTGTTGAAGGAGATACTATTAAAATAGATGATGGTAAAGTATATGTTAACGATAAAGTAATTAAAGAAGATTACATATTAGGTGATTATACTGACAATTCTGGTGAGTATATAGAAGAAAAGATTAAAGAAGATCATGTTTATGTTTTAGGTGATAATAGAGAAGAAAAAATTATAGATAGTAGAGAAGCTGGTCAAATAAAGATGGAAAATGTTTCAGGTAAAGCTGTAATGAGGGTTTTTCCATTTAATAAATTTGAATTGTTTTAAAATAGTAACTGTGTTTGTAATGCTGTATATAATGATATTTCTAATTATACTTTTAAAAATATAATTAGAAATATTTTTTAGAATTTCTTTAGGGATAAGGTATGTTCAGTAACTAATATTAGATTGAATTGGTAAAAAATGAACAGTTTATATAATGCGTTATTTAAAAATTATATTTATTTTTTAAATGCCCTAAATTGTTTTTTAAAGGTGATGAGATTTGAGATTAAAAAAAATAAATAACTATATAATAAATGAAGTTCTTTGCTGGGTATATCATTTATCAATTGCTGTTATGATTGCTTTGGTTTTGACAAGCTTTGTTTTTCAAAGAACAATTGTAAATAAAAATTCTATGTTACCTACTCTAAAAGAAGGAGATAATTTAATAGTTGAAAAATTAAGTAAAAGATTCAATAACTTTAGTGATGGAGATATTGTCACTATTTACGCACCTAAATATGTTAAAGAAGGTTCTAATACAATCATTAAAAGAATTATTGCTACGGAAGGTGAAACTATTAAGATAAAAAATGGAAAAGTCTATGTTAATAACAAACCTGTTTTAGAGGAATATATTATGGGCAATTTTACAAGGGCTACAGGTGATTATATTAATTTAAAAGTTAGTAAAAATCATGTGTATGTTTTAGGTGATAATAGAGAGTCTAATATTTTAGATAGTAGAATTATGGGACAAATACCTGTAGATTCTATATCAGGAAAGGCTATTATTAGAATATTTCCATTGAAAAAAGTTGGGATATTCTGATGGTAATATAAAAAAAGATAATACTACATTCTTATTATCAAAAAATAACTAAATTATTTGACTCGTTCTCAGATAATGATGATTTATTTTTTGGATATCATAAAGTCGATTTTTTTGCTAAAATATAGATAATAAAACTTAATAATTATAGTGTATACTTATACATATAGCATAAAAGAAATAGCTTTTAGCGAGTTTTAAAGGTAATATTATTTAGCGACATTTTTTGTGAATTAAAAATATGAGGATTTGTTTATTGGATATCCTATATTGCTTAATAGATTGTCAAAATACCAAAGGATTATTTGTTTTAATTTATAATATTGTAATGATTACTAATTAAGTGTGTTGGGAGGAGGTAGCAGTTTAACTGCAAATCTTTATGAACAGATTATTAAAAGCAGGTTTAGATGTAGGATCTACAACTGTTAAAGTTGTTATTTTAGATAATTATGATAATGTGTTATTTAGAAGGTATCAAAGACATTTTTCAGATATAAGAAATACAATCTATAATATATTGTATGAAGTATGTGAACAATTTTTATCTGATGATGTAACATTAACTATTACGGGTTCTGGAGGATTGTCAGTCTCAAAATGGCTTAAATTGAATTTTGTACAAGAAGTTATAGCAGGAAAGACAGCCATAGAGAGATTTGCTAAAGATACGAATGTTGTAATTGAGTTAGGTGGAGAAGATGCAAAAATCACTTATTTTGATTTAGGCGGAGTTGAACAAAGAATGAATGGTACATGTGCAGGTGGCACTGGATCATTTATTGACCAAATGGCATCTCTTTTGGAAACAGATGCTTTTGGATTAAATGAATTGGCAAAGGAACATACACAAATATATCCGATTGCAGCACGATGTGGAGTATTTGCTAAAACAGATATACAACCTTTACTAAATGAAGGAGCAAATAAAACGGATATAGCAGCTTCAGTATTTCAATCAGTTGTTAATCAAACTATAAGTGGGTTGGCATGTGGAAGACCAATTAGAGGAAGGGTTGCTTTTTTAGGTGGACCTTTAAATTACTTATCTGAGTTAAGAAATAGATTTATTATAACTTTAAATTTATCAGAGGATCAAATTATTTTTCCTAATAACTCAGAGATTTTTGTTGCTATTGGTGCTGCGTTGGAATCAGATAACGAAAATGTGCTTACATTTAAAGCTTTAAAAGATAAACTTTATGTTTTAAAAGAGATTGAAGTAAATGAAGTAGACAGATTAAGACCTTTATTTAAAGATGAAAATGAATTATCTGAATTTTATGTTAGACATAATAAAGTTAAATCTAATTTTAAGGATATAAAAAATTATAGAGGAGAATGCTATCTTGGCTTAGATGCTGGATCTACTACAACAAAAGCTGTTTTAATAGATGAATTCGATAATATTTTATATTCATATTATGGAAGCAATAAAGGAAGTCCCTTGCTTTCTGCACATAAAATTTTGAAAGAAATTTATAATAAATTACCTAAAGAAGCTACTATTAAAAAATCTACAGTAACTGGATATGGCGAAAACTTAATTAAAACAGCCTTTAATTTTGATATCGGTGAAATTGAGACAATATCACATTATAAAGCAGCAGAAAAGTTTTTACCTGGTGTGGATTTTATTTTAGATATTGGCGGTCAAGATATGAAGTGCCTTAAAATTAATAATGGAGTAATAGACAGTATTATGCTAAATGAAGCTTGTTCTTCAGGTTGCGGATCATTTTTAGAAACATTTTCTTCATCTTTAAATATGAGTATTGAGGATTTTTCAAAAGAAGCTATAAGTTCTAAAAGTCCTGTTGATTTAGGTTCAAGATGTACTGTTTTTATGAATTCTAGAGTAAAGCAAGCTCAGAAAGAAGGAGCAACAATAGGTGATATATCAGCAGGTTTATCATATTCAGTTATAAAAAATGCATTATTTAAAGTAATTAAGATAAAAAATCCTAAAGAATTGGGAAAGAAAATTATAGTTCAAGGAGGAACTTTCTTAAATAATGCAGTATTAAGATGTTTTGAGTTGATTTCTGAAAGGGAAGTTATAAGACCAGATATTTCAGGTTTAATGGGAGCATATGGAGCAGCTATTATATCAAAGGAATATTCAAATAAAGAGGAAGATTCAACAATTTTAGATAGAGAAAATATTGATGACTTTGAATTTGATACGGAATTAAAAAGGTGTAATATATGTAGTAATAAGTGCCTGTTAACTGTTAATAAATTTGCTAATGGTGAGAGATTTATATCTGGTAACAGGTGTGAAAGAGCATTGGGAATTGACAGAAATAAGAACTCTATTCCTAATTTATATGAGTACAAATATAAAAAATTATTTTCATATAAGTCATTAGAAGTTAATAAAGCAAAACGTGGAATAATAGGGATTCCAAGAGTGTTAAATATGTATGAGAACTATCCTTTTTGGCACACATTTTTTACTAAACTAGGATTTAGAGTAGAGTTATCTCCAAGATCAACAAAAAAGATTTATGAGTTGGGAATTGAAACAATGCCTTCAGAATCAGTTTGTTATCCGGCAAAATTGGTTCATGGACATATAAAGTATCTTATAGGTAAGGGTATAGATAAAATATTTTATCCTTGTATTCCCTATGAAAAAAAAGATGTTACAGAGGGGGATAATTATTATAATTGCCCTGTTGTTACTTCATATTCAGAAGTTATTAAAAATAATATGGATGACTTAAAAGATAGTGATATTGATTTTATTAATCCTTTTTTACCCTACTATGATAGGAAAAAGTTATCCGAAAGATTATATGAAGAATTTAAAAAATATAATATAAATAAAACTGAGATAAAAGATGCTGTAAAAAAAGCATGGAAAGAAGATGAGTTATTTAAAGGGGATATTAGAAAAAAGGGTGAGGAAGTTTTAAACTATCTTAAAATAAATAATAAAAAAGGAATTGTTTTAGCTGGAAGACCTTATCACCTTGATCATGAAATAAATCATGGTATACCAAATATTATTACAGGTTTTGGAATAGCTGTTTTGACAGAAGATTCAGTTAGTCATTTAGCTAAAAATAACAGTGAATTAAGGGTTGTAAATCAATGGATGTACCATTCAAGACTTTATTTAGCTGCTGAATATGTAAAAGATAAAGATTATTTAGAATTAATTCAATTAAACTCATTTGGTTGTGGATTAGATGCTGTAACAACTGATCAAGTTGAAGAAATTTTAAGTAGTTATGAAAAGATATATACAGTTTTAAAAATTGATGAAGGAAATAATTTAGGAGCTGCAAGGATTAGAATCAGATCTTTGACTGCTGTGATGAAAGAAAGAGATATAAAAGGTATTAAACCGCAAAAACTCATTAATAACTATGAAAAAAAAGTATTTACTAAAGAAATGAGAAAAACCCATACAATTTTAGCACCAGAAATGTCACCAATACATTTTGATATTATCTCAGTAGCTTTTAGATCATGTGGCTATAATTTGGTAGTTCCTCCAAATGATAAAAGTTCTATAGACATAGGACTTAAGTATGTTAATAATGATGCATGTTATCCATCTATTATTGTTATAGGACAACTTATTGCTGCATTAAAGTCAGGAAAATACAATTTAGATAAAACTGCTGTACTAATTTCTCAAACAGGTGGAGCATGTAGAGCAACTAATTACATAGGATTTTTAAAAAAAGCCTTAGATGATGTTGACTTAAAAGAGATCCCGATTATATCACTTAATATGGTGGGAATGGAAAAACAACCTGGATTTAAACTAAGCTATAACTTGATAAAAAGATCTGTTATGGCAATAATTTATGGAGATTTATTAATGAGGGTGCTATATAAAGTAAGACCCTATGAAAAAATAAAAGGTGAAGCTAATTTATTGTATAAATCTTGGGCAAATAAATGTAAAACTAATATAGAAAAAGGCAATTATAAAGAATTTAAAGATAATGTTTATAAAATTGTAGACGAATTTGACAATATAAAAACAATTGATCAGAAAAAGCCAAAGGTAGGATTAGTTGGAGAAATTTTGGTTAAATTTCATCCGACTGCAAACAATAATATTGTAAATATTGTGGAAAATGAAGGGGCAGAAGCTGTTGTTCCTGATTTCCTTGATTTTATTTTATATACATTGTTTGATTCAAATTCAGCATATAAATATTTAAAAGGATCATTGAAGAAATTAGTAGTAAATAATACAGGAATAATGATATTAGAATATTTAAGAAAACATGCTAAAAACGCCTTGAAAAGAAGCAAAAGATTTAAACCACCAATTAGTATATATGAGTTATCAGAAAAAGCAAAAGAAATAATTTCTATTGGGAATAATGCAGGAGAAGGTTGGTTTTTAACAGCTGAAATGCTTGAACTTATAGATAGTGGAGTAAATAATATTGTTTGTATGCAACCTTTTGCGTGTTTGCCAAATCATGTTACAGGTAAAGGCATGATAAAAGAACTAAAAAGAAAATATCCAAAATCAAATATAGTACCAATTGATTATGACCCTGGAGCAAGTGAAGTTAATCAATTAAATAGAATAAAACTTATGATGTCAAATGCTTTTAAGAATTTACTTACTGAAGATTTAGAAAACTATAAAAAAGATGAAGATATTGTTTAGGGATATCCAAAAAATAAACTCTAATTCTCGAGTATGAATTCGCATGGTTTAAGCGAACTTCAGACGAAAAGAATTTGGTATTATTTTTTAGGTTCTCCTTAGGGACATCTAAAAAATCAAAATAAAAAAGTTACAAAATGCTTGTAACTTTTTTATTTTGAAGAATTATTATTAGAATACTTTAACCTTCTTTTACCTCTACTACTTTTCATGTTTTTCTCATGTTTTTTAATTGAAAAATACATTCCAAAACCAAAAAGTAAAAAAGCAGAAAAAGAAGATATTATAATTATAATCTGAAGATTCATATTTTACTCCTTTATTTTTTATATCTACAAACTATTATACATAATTTGAATTTAATTATCTACAATTAATATATTATTCGACTAATTAATTTGTTTTACGATAATTTTATTGATTCATAATTTTGAGTATGATATAATTATTTTGTAATCAAAATCTGTTTTAGGATACTTTAAAAATATTATTTTATATTATTTAGTTGAGAATCTCCTAATCATTCCAAATAGATTTTTCTTTATTATATGATTACCAAATAAAATTAAATAAACTAAAAAATGTCTATTTTGATGGAAATTTATTTTCCTATATTTTGATTATTTTTCTTTTAATATAAATATAAAAATAAAGGAGGAATCAAAAATGTACAAGTTTAGGTCTTTAAATTGTTATTATTGCAAATCTTTGGTTTTGAGTTTGTCTGAAATTGAAATTAATAAATTAAATGGATTTAATTTCAGATGCGAATGTTGTGGACATCAAAATAAACTTTCGGAATTTAAATTTTATAAAGGAACTAATAAAAATCATCATAATAATACTTATAGTATTGAAAATCTGCCTATTCTTTAATATTAAGAACATCCAGAAAATAAATCTACATTTTAAAATAATGAATTATAAGATTTTAGTGATTCTAAGATTTTAAAAATGTAATATTATTTTTTAGTTATTTTAATAATTTAAACATAGATATGATTCGTATTTTAAAATCTTTTTGTTCAAATTAATTGAATTTATATCAATTTGATGTGGAACAATTTAAATTATTTTGAATGTAACAGGGATAAGGTGTGCTTTAATTTAAATATAGTTGATTTATCATTTCATTAAATATATTAGGGACATCTAAAAATAAATAGTCATTCTGATTTGATTCATTCTTTTACAATACAAGTTAAATTCAAATGATTTTCAGATGAGAAGATATAATATATTAAATTTGAAATGCACCTATTACTGTTAAAAATAAATTTTTGAAAGAAGCTCTGCGGAGCTTCTTTCTTTATGC
>JBDMZA010000052.1:0-2575 GCA_039770155.1 Clostridiales bacterium | reverse complement strand
GAGGAATTTTAGATTCATCACTAACAATAGCCATTACCATTGCGGCAGTTTTTTCATCTAATCCTATTAAATTTAATTCCCCTTGAGATGATCCTTTATGTTTTTCAATTTCTTCAACTTCATCTAAACTTTTATTTTGAGTATTTACTTGCAAATTCTTTTCAACTTTTAATAATGAAAAAATATAAGATTGAATTTTTAATATTGCACTTAACGTTATCAATACAACAAACACCAATCCAATACCAAAAAGTGATACTTTTAATCCTTCAATTATAGACATTTTATTCACCTCTTAAACTTCAACAATTGTATAATTTACTTTAACAGCTGCACTCTCTTCTCTAAATTTAAAGAATTTTTCAGCAATCTGTGGAAACAATATATAAGACAATATATCTTCATCTGTTTTAGCAATACTTTTTATTTTTTCCTTAATTTTTTCAAATTCAGGTTCTAAGGTATCTGCAAATCTTTTGGTAATTGGTTTTTCATCTCCTAAAACTTGATGTATCAAATCTTCATCAATTTTTCCTGGAGCCATACCATATTCTCCATGAATATATGATTTAACTTCTTTTGATACACTTTTATACCTTTGACCTAATAATACATTAGTTGCTGCTTGAACTCCTACCATTTGGCTCATTGGAGTAACAAGTGGTGGATATCCTAAATCTTCTCTTACCTTAGGGGTTTCTAATAATACTTTTTCTAATTTATCTAATGAATTTTGTTGTTTTAGTTGAGAAATAAGATTTGAAAGCATCCCGCCTGGAATTTGATAAATAAGAGCATCCGTTTCAGTTCCCAAAACATATGTATCCAGAGTCCCTGATTCAATAAATTTATTCTTAACAGGTTTAAAGAAATCATTAATTTTCTTTAATTTTTCTTCTTTTAATCCTGTATCAAAACCCATTTTCTTTAGTGAATAATTCAATGTTTCAGTAGCAGGTTGAGATGTTCCTCCTGAGAATGATGATATTGCAGTATCTATGCCATCACAGCCTGCTTCTACTGCTTTCAAATAAGACAATGGTCCTAATCCTGTTGTAGAATGAGTGTGAAGAGTTATTGGTTTTTTGACATTTTCTTTTAAAGCTTTAACAATATCATATGCTTCTTGAGGTCCCATTATTCCTGCCATATCTTTAATGCATATTGAATCAACACCCATTTCTTCAAGACGTTTACCCAATTTTACATAAGTATCTAAATTATGAATAGGACTAATAGTATAAACAATAGTTCCCTGTGCATGACCACCAGATTTTATTGTTTCATCAATTGCAACTGCAATATTTCTATAATCATTTAATGCATCAAAAATTCTTAAAATATCCATCCCATTTTCAATAGAAGACTTAACAAACTTTCTAACAACATCATCAGGATAATGTTTATAACCTAATATATTTTGACCTCTTAAAAGCATCTGCGTTTTTGTATTTTTTAATTTTGATTTTATCTTTCTAAGTCTTTCCCAAGGATCTTCATTTAAAAATCTTAAACAAGAATCAAATGTAGCTCCACCCCAACATTCTACAGAATGATATCCTGTGTTATCAATAGTGTCAAGTATGTCTTCAAAATCACTAAAAGGCATTCTTGTTGCAATAAGTGATTGATTAGCATCTCTTAAAACAGTTTCTGTGAAATTTACTTTCATCATTAATTCTCCTTATCTTGATAATTTGATAATTTTTTTAATTTTTTTCTAAAATAAATAGTATTAAGAATATTGAAATCTATTTACTATAAGTTTTCTGCATTTCATATAAATTATAATAATTAGGTAAAATCAAAAAAATAAACACGTCAATTTATGAAATTTTTAATTATACCTTATAATTAAATTTAAGTTTACATATAGGAAACTTTTTAAAATAATATCATATTTTCCAAAGTTAAAAGCCACTAAAATAGTGTACTTTATCATTTTCAAATGTAGATTTATTTTTTGGATGTCTTTTACTTGTTTTTTCTTAATTTTAACATTATTATATTACTACATTGTTATATTTTTATCAATACATGAAGTTTTTTTATCATTGAACTAAAACCTATATATGGTTATAATGTTCTTAAAATAAATCTCAAGGTGTTTAGTAAAATGGAAAAATATGAATTCAGCAAATATAATAAAATATATTATGATAATTGGTGTAAACAGCCTACAAATCTTGATATTTTAGAGAATAATTTTAAAAAAATATCTTTAAAAGAAAAAAAAGAAAAGGAATTTAAATCCAGATTATATTATAATAAATATTACATCAGATCATTATTTTTAAAATTATTTTTTAAAGATAAATTTATGGACAAAGGATTATATAATCTAATAGGATTTAAAAAGATTTATAACTTTCATTTTTACAAATTATTAGATTTTGATATATTAAATCCTTCAAGAAATTTTATATCAAATTATAAAAAAACAGGATTAAAATATAAAAAGAGTGATATTTTTGAACAATCTTTAAGAAATCTTTTCGTTTTAAATATTATCCAACTGTTTAAAGGAGAAAAAATATCTTGTACAATTTCTTTTTTTTCTTATAATATCTTATAT
>JBDMZA010000051.1:0-3449 GCA_039770155.1 Clostridiales bacterium | reverse complement strand
TTTAATAATATAACTAAACTTAGAGACTAGGCACAAAAATGTTACCATATTTTAGGAAGCGAAGTGGTGTGATTCAGAAAAATGTTGGCGATACCCCAAATCAAGTATAAAAACAAGATTGGATATAAAGAGAAGAGTAAAAATTATAATAAATTCTTTAAAAAGTGACTTTTTCTATTTACAAGCTTGTTATAGTCTCTTTTTAGTAAAATTGTTATTCTTCTTGAACCAAATGATGGATATTTTGTATATATTTTATCAATTAAATTTTTTATTTCAGTTTCATATTCTGAGATTTTAACTACCTTATAATATAGATTTGACCTATTTAATTGTATTAATTCACATTGCTTTCTAATACTTATTTTTTTATAATTTAAATCAATAATATTCCTTTTTTCAGCCAGGGATAATTGAGATACCACATTTTTTTTTGAGCCAGTTTAACTGGGTTGTTAATTTACCTATTTCTTGGTAAAGTTCATCAATTTGTTTTTCATATTCCTTTTTTTCATGTGAAGTTTTGGATTTAGTATCTTCAAAAACTTTTTCAATATTTTTTATCATAATATTTTTCCACTTGCTCACAACACTTGGTGATAATTTATATTCAGAGGATATTTGTGCCAGTATTTTTTCCTCTTTAAGTAAATCTAATACAACTTGTGCTTTATAACTTGGTTTGTAGCTTTTTCTGTTTTTTACCATTCATATTCCTCCAGTTTTTTGAAATTCAAAATTCATTATACAATATTATCATTTAAATATATAAATTTGTTTATTTTATTTCTTAATATTTTAATTTTTTTGGTATGAATTCTTGGGTCCATTATAATATTTTAGATACCATCTTACACATACCATTATAATTTCTGGTTGATAATGCTTCCACTTAAAATCAATATTTTCCATTTTTAACCTTTGAAACTTTCTTTTTTTCTTTCAATTATATCATGATATTTTTTTTTGCAACACAATCGGGTGATTGCTGTAAATTATATTTCTTAACTTTTTGTTCTAATTATGTTATTATGTTTATTAATATTAATGTACAGTTAAAGGTGGATAATATGAATTTAGAAATTTCAATAAATTCCTTATATATATGTGTGAAAGATATGGAAAGAGCAATTAGTTTTTATGAAAGATTTTTTAGTGAATCTGTTTTTAAAAAAGATAAAATATTAAGTATTTTTAATATTAAAAATTTTAACTTTTGCCTATTTAATAATAGTGAAGTTAATGAAACTGTTGTATGGGGAGACAATTGTTTACCAAGTATTGAAGTTAATGATATTGATAAAATTGTAGAAAAACTTAATATCTTAAATACCCAAATTGTATTCCCATTAACTAAAATAGGTAATAATATGGTCTTAGAATTTAAAGATTCTGAAGGTAATGATATTGAAGTTTATTCAAAAATACTTGGTTTAAATAATACTAATAATAAAAAACTGTGCTAATCTTGATTTTATACCTTTGATTATGATAAGTACAATGATTTTGTGTATCAGGAGTTCTGAATTAATATATGATATTTTATATAATGAAGAGGAGTTTAGAATGGAATATATTTCAACCAAAACGATTATATCAAAATATAAAAATGATAATGTTTGGTTTGGAAATAACTATAATATGAACATTTATAAGGGTTGTTGTCATGGTTGTATATATTGCGATAGTCGAAGTAACTGTTATAACATTCATAACTTTGATGAAATTAAAGTAAAAAAAAATGTTTTGACAACAATTGAACATGAAATTAAATCTAAGCGTAAAGCAGGTGTAATTGGAACTGGTTTTATGAGTGATCCATATAATCCATATGAGAGAGTTCTTAAATTAACAAGAGGAGCACTTAAAATAATAAACAATAACTTTTTTGGTGTTTCAATAGATACGAAAAGTTGTCTTGTGCTGAGAGATATAGATATATTAAAAAAGATATCAAAACATTCACCAGTAATTGTAAAGGTTACTATTACAACTTTTGATAACAAGATATGTCAAAAAATAGAACCAAACATTGGGAACGCTTTTGAGAGGTTTCGTATAATCAAAAAATTATCTGATTATAATATCTTTGTAGGAGTACTATTAATGCCTGTACTACCTTTTATTAATGATACAAATGAAAATATATTTAACATTATAAAATTTGCTAAAAAAAATGGAGCGAGTTTTATATATCCTTATTTTGGTGTCACATTAAGGAATAATCAAAAAGATTGGTTCTTTAAAAAATTAGATAAATTGTTTCCATACACTAAAGAAAAATATATAAAGCAATTTGGCAACAAGTATATTTGTAATTCACCAAATATTGAAAGATTAAAGAATCTTTTTTTTAATAATTGCGAAAAATATGGGCTTTTATACAAGATGGAAGATATCATAAATGAATACAAAAGAAACTATATACCTACACAAATATCATTATTTGATTAAGTAAAGATTATACAACCAAATAATGAAGAGATGTATAGTAATTTTTATTAGCACAATATTATAACTAAAGTAAGTCATACCTATCAAATGGGTGCAAATTTTATTTTTGTAACTAAATAATACTTTTATAACATATATTAACATTAACTAAAAAAGAGTAACCTAAATAAACCTAAAGGTTTTAATTGTATAAAAAATACTATTTAAATAACTTCTTTAACTTCATTCCATTTATTACTTTTATATTTTGCTCTTAAAGCGATTGTGTTGCAAAAAAAATATCATGATATAATTGAGGTAACTGCACGGTAGCTACAACTATGCTCATTCCCCCCCTCTTTAAGGGAATGTTTTTCGATGAATCGTCTATAAATAAACTTTTTAATGCTATAATCTTTTAAAATTAAGTACCTTTTTTGGGAAAGTTGAATTTTGAAGAAGAATAATGGGTATATTTGTAAATTCGGAAATTTGGACGGTTAGTGGTTACAACCCAATGTTGTCAACTTAAGCTCTAAGTATTGATATCAGAAGAATATAGTATATAACAATTTATATGTATGAATATAACAAATTAACTCAAATGGTATAATTATATTTAATTTTAAAATTTAAAAATGAGTATTTTTAATGGGTGAAAAACTTGAAATAATTATACCTTATATCAGAAACATTATATTTAGCGAAGATTTTAAAAACACTTTTAAACTAAAAAAAACCTACTTTACTAGAAATAGGGGTCTCTGTATTAACGGAACAGAAAACGGCAATAAGCGTGGTATAAATTTACATATTGTTTAAAATATATATCAAACAGTTCTTTTTTCTATATATCTATAGAGAGTAGATTGACTAACACCTGTCATACCTACAATTTCTCTAATACTATACACTTTTGAATGGGGTATCGCCACATAGCCATCAAGCTAAGGATTTTTTTAAAACTTTTGTCCCCCATTCGTGAAAAAAATAGTAAAATTATATTATGTTAACTT
>JBDMZA010000050.1:0-2555 GCA_039770155.1 Clostridiales bacterium | reverse complement strand
GAGTTATCTTTATGAAAGAATATTAAATGGAAATAAAGATAATATGACCAATGAAAGTATAGTTGCTTTAATTAAAGATTTAGAGTATTTTAGTAGTATTAATGATCCAAAACAATTTATAAAATCTATTATTGAATATTCAGATAAAAAATCAAATTGTATATACAAATCTAAAAGTTCTTCAATTGTAGGAAAAGATTCAGAATTAGATTTGAATTTGGAAGAAATAAATCAAAAAAAGAAAATAAAAGCATATATAAAATCATTAAAAAGAAAAATTAGAAAATCAGATTGGTATGGAAATTATGTTGATTTAAAGATAAAAGAAGTATCTTTTAAACTTAGAAATTTTAAAATGAAAAATGACTTAAATCATGCTGATTCTAACGAAATGTATAGTATTGATGCTTTTGAAAACATGATGGATAATAGTGATAGAATACTATTGCTTGGTAATCCTGGAGCAGGAAAAAGCACAGCTTTGTTAAAAATAGCTTGGAATTGTTTAGAGAATAGTTCATATTTTCCTGTATATATAGAATTAGACCAATATCAAAATCAGCCTATTGATGAATTCATATATAAATTTACAGGGAAAAAATTAACGGATGATGATATTGAAAACTGGGTTATATTGTTTGATGGATTGAATGAATTACCTGTAAATAGTAAATTTTTAGAGAACTTAAGTGAAGTATCAAATGAATTAAGTGATTGTAGAATAATTTGTACCTGTAGAATAAATAATTATAAATTTAATGCTGATGAATTTGATACTTATTATGTGCTGCCGATGGATAAAGTTGAAATAATTAATTTTTTTAATAATGAATTTCCTGATAATGCTTATGATATATATGAAAATTTAGATGTTAACTTAAGAGATCTAACATCTACACCATTATTACTAGTTATGTTAATTAGTATTTTAAAGTATTCTGATGATTCGCCAGAGGGAATCGTAGGTTTGTTTCAAAATTTTACGGAGTTTTTATTAAATAATTGGGAAACAGGCAAAGGAGATAAATATCTGGCACATGATAAATTTAAAGCCTTAAGAGAACTTGCTTTTTATATGAATTTTATTAAAGATGAGAATACATGCAGTCTTGAAGAAGCACAAAAGATTATTTTAAATGTCTTAAATGATTTAGAATACAATAAAGCAGTTCAATATAAAATTTATAATGAAATAATTTCAAATGGGATTATACAACAAAAAGTTTATAGTATGCCTGTCGAGATTTCTTTTCACCACCAATCATTTATGGAGTATTTTGCAAGTAAAGCATTATCAGAGAGAATTGAAAAATATGATTTTGAGTTGTTTGGAAATGTATTGCTTGATTTTGAAGTGTTAAGCTTTTTAAAGGATATGGTTTTAGATATTAAACCTCTAGAATATATTTTATTTGATTGTAAATCTAAAAAAGAACAGAAATATCTTCAAACAAATGCCTTATCATTATTACATATGAAGGGGTATTCATTTGAAAAATTAAATTTAAGTGATTGCTATTTTCCAGAAGCCTATTTAAGAAATGTTAGTTTTAGAAAGGCAGATTTAAGTTCTACTATTTTTACAGGTGCAGACTTAAGAGGGGCAAATCTATCAAATACTGTATTAAAAGATACAGATTTTTCAGATTGTTTGCTTGATGGTGTAAGTTTTTCAAGATGTTCTATAAGAAGTTTTGTAAAAATAGATAATACTGATTTAATAGCATATGTAGGAGACATGGATTATATAAAATTATGGAATATCAAAACAGGAGAAACAAAAAGATTTGGTCAACATGAAAAAAGAATTAGAAAAATTGTTTATAATAAAAAAAGCGAATTATTAGCAAATGGAAGTTATGATAACAGTATTAGTATATGGAATATATCCGGAGAACTTGTAAAAATGTTTGAATTTCATAAAGATCCTGTGCTGGCAATTAATTTTTCGGAAAATGGGAGATATCTTGCAAGCGGAGATAGTTCAGGTAAAGTTATTATTTATGATATCCCAAAAGATAAGATATTATTTAATAAAAAAATACATAATGACTCGATTAGAGATATTACTTTTTTAGATTGTACATATATTGCGACTGCAAGTTGGGATAAGAGTGTTAAATTATTTAATAGGAAAACAAATGAGATCAAATTAGAATTAAAAGATTATAATGATTATGTATTTTCTGTAGAATATATAAAAGAAAAAAATATAATAGCTACAGCTGGATCAGATGAAAGACTCCATTTAACAAAGTTAAATAAAAATAATGAAACTACTATTTTAAATACAGACTTTAGTATCAGAAGTATAGCAATTTCTATAGATGGAGAATATATTGCAGTTGCAGGTAAAAATGGAAAAGTTCAAATATGGGAAGAAACGAAATTGTGTTTTGAATGGGTAGCTCATTACATGTGTACAAGAGCAGTTTCTTTTATAGATGAAAATACTATTGTTACTTCTGGAGATGATTCTAAAATAAAAATATGGAAAATTGTTTTTAATAAATGTACTGCTGATTGTATTAAAGAAATTATAGATAATGATATAG
>JBDMZA010000049.1:0-2969 GCA_039770155.1 Clostridiales bacterium | reverse complement strand
CTAGTTTATTTTTTGATTCTTCCTAAGTAATATTACAATTTATAATTTGTAACTTTTTCAAAAGAAATCTAACTGATGGAATAAACAGATTAACAAATACTGATTTTGGGAAAATATTAAGAAACAATAATAACTAAGGAAATCCTAAAAAATAAACTCTAATTCTCTAGTATGAATTCTCACAAATTAAGCGAACTTCAGACGAAAAGAATTCAGTATTATTTTTTAGGTTCTCCAAAGCTTTTAGCTTTTCTTCATACCTTACCTCTTGGTGGGTTGGGTTTTAATTTTAAAAAAAGATTACGTAATCATAACTCTATTAACATTATATATTAACTATTAAATTATGATGTATAAATTTTTTTTATAAAAGTATAATTTTTTTTGATTTAGGCATAATAAAAAAATTCTCTAAGAAAATATAATACGCCCCATTTCCTCAGAGAATTTTTATTCTTATATTTAATTTTAATATTTGTAATATTCTGGCTTATACGGCCCTTCAACAGGTATTCCAAGATATTCTGCCTGATCTTCTGTTAATTTTGTCAGCTTAACACCTATCTTTTCCAAGTGAAGTCTTGCAACTTCTTCATCCAACTTTTTAGGTAAAATATATACTTTATTCTCGTATTTATCCCTATTATTCCATAAATCTATCTGAGCAAGAGTTTGATTCGAAAAACTATTTGACATAACAAATGATGGATGACCCGTTGCACAACCTAAATTTACAAGTCTTCCTTCAGCTAAAACAAAAATTTCATGACCTTCTGGGAATCTATACTTATCTACTTGTGGTTTAATACCAATTTTCTCAATACCATCATAATCATTTAATTTATTAATTTGAATTTCATTATCAAAATGTCCTATATTACATACAATTGCTTGGTCCTTCATTTTTGTCATATGTTCAACTTTTATTACATCTTTGTTTCCTGTTGTAGTAACATAAATATCACCAAGACCAAGAGTATCTTCAATAGGCTTTACTTCATAGCCTGCCATTGCTGCTTGTAATGCACATATTGGATCTATCTCGGTAACTATTACTCTAGCTCCAAGACCTTGTAATGATTGAGCAGAACCTTTCCCAACATCTCCATATCCACAAACAACTGCGACTTTTCCAGCAACCATAATATCAGTTGCTCTTTTTATTCCATCAACTAAAGATTCTCTACAACCATAAAGATTATCAAATTTTGATTTTGTAACAGAATCATTTACATTTATAGCAGGAATTAAAAGTTCTCCTTTTTCCATCATTTGATAAAGTCTATGTACTCCTGTAGTAGTCTCCTCTGATACACCTTTCCATTCTTTAACAACCTTATGCCATCTTTTATTATCAGTTTCTAGTGATTTTTTTAATATTTTATTTAGTATTTGAACTTCTTCATTATCTGTATATTCATCTAATATTGAAGAATTTTCTTCTGATTTATATCCCCTATGTATTAGCAATGTTGCATCTCCACCATCATCTACAATCAATTGTGGTCCTAATCCACCAGGAAATGAAAGCATTTGTTCAGTACACCACCAGTATTCTTCAAGACTTTCACCTTTCCAGGCAAAAACAGGAACACCAGCTTTAGCAATAGCAGCAGCAGCATGATCTTGTGTAGAAAAAATATTACAACTTGCCCATCTGACATCAGCGCCAAGAGCAACCAATGTTTCAATAAGTACAGCTGTTTGGATTGTCATATGTAATGAACCAGATACCCTTACATCTTTTAATGGTTTTTCACTTTCATATTTCTTTCTGATAGCCATGAGTCCAGGCATTTCTTTTTCAGCTATATCAATCTCTTTTCTTCCCCATTCCCAAAGATTTATATCAGCAATTTTATATTTTGACATAGTAAGCTCCTTTTTTTATTCTATATTAACATAATCAGTAATATAATTCAATATTAAAGTTGATTTTAAAAGAATTTAAATGAATTTAAATGTAAATAAACGAATTTATAATTGTTAATAAAAAAAAGATTGTAGATAAATAATATAATTATCATACAATCTTTTTCGACAACCTAAAAACTAAGCATTAGCAGAATCAAAAAATAAATCTATATTTAAAAATGTGATTTTATTTAAATTCCAGATTCAATATTCCTTCATTTTATGATATTTAGCTGGATTTTTCATAATACAGTATTTTATACCCAACTCTCTAACCTGAATATCATATGTCAAGTCCTGTATTATCCATATATTTAATTTCTTTATATATACTTCATTCCAAGCATGATAATTATATATTCCATCGGCATAGCCCTTCACAAGTTTTGCAGGAATTCCCTGTGATCTTAGCATCGATGCATAAAGCGATGCAAAATCATAACATATACCTTTTTTTTCATTTAATATCTTATCATTATCAGGAATATATCCTGGTTTAATATCTGCAATTTTGTAATCATCATATTTTAAATTTTCTACAATATAATTATATATTTTCTTAATCTTATCAAACTCATCTTCTACACCTTCTGTAAGTTCATCTGCCATTGTTACAACATAACTTTTGTCATTCCAATTAATTTCCTGTATTGAATTTTGATATACAATATTACTCCATAGCAATTCTAGAGCCACATCTTTGCTTAACAATTCATTATAAAAATCACCTTCAATATTTCGAAACAATTTTACACTATAAATACCATCACCCATTTGAAGTGGATAATACTCGTTAACACCATCATTTCTAAGATCATAAGTATATTTTTTTAAGTTTTTTTCTATTATTACTTTCAATTTATCATCAGAAGAATAATTCAATCCAATTTTTCCTATATCTATATAACTTATATCAAAATTTATACCTTCATCCTTATCTTCATTACTCAAAGGTAATGTATCTATAATATCATTATAATTATTTATATTTTTCAAAATCAACAATGAAACAATAGAAATAATTAAAAATAATGTACAAGAAAAGATAATTATCT
>JBDMZA010000048.1:0-8392 GCA_039770155.1 Clostridiales bacterium | reverse complement strand
TTAATGTAGTTGTAAAGTTGGTAGAACCCAAAAATATAAAAAGTGAGTTTGAAAAATTTGAAGAAGAAAACTGGTAAATGATTAGCTAGGAGGAATATCATTAATTGATATTCCTACCTCTCATACAAAATAACAAACGGTTCCGTATACGGCAGTGTTCCAGTTTACACAGTTTCCATCAGAAGTAGGTTGAGCTATCATTGATTATTTGAAATACGGTAGACCTAAAGTAGATACTAAAATAATATTTATTCGACACCTAGTACCATTCATACTATTCGCAGAATTTATTTATGTATAAAAATTTTTCATCACAATAATTAATTTATTCATAAAGATTAATTTTAAGAACAAAGAATAAACTAATTAATACTAATAACCCCATTGAAATAAACACCACTTGATAACTTAAATTTTCTAAATAAGAAAAAATATCTAACAGTTTTCCAGTTAATACAGGCAAACCAGCTGAAACAGGTAGAATTAAGAATGAGGCAAAAGCAAAATATGGTGTTGCATCTTTATCATTGAATATTTTTTTTATTGTAAAAGGTAAACACAAAGAACGGATTGATCTACTTGCTCCCAAAACAAAACTCGCTATTAAAAAACCAAAAGTGTTAGGCCATACTATTAAACATAAAATACCAACTAAAGATAATATTTTTTCAACTATATATTTATGTTTTAAAGCAAAAAAATTTGAATACCCAATAATAAACTGGACAAATATTCCACCACAAACTCCCACTGAAATAAATATTCCAGAAATTACAGCCGGATTAATCTGACAAATTTCTTCAGCATAAACAGCATAAAAAGATATAACATTAATAACTGCAAAAAATCCTACATCATTTAAAATAAAGTAAATAAAGTTTCGATTTTTCAAAGACTGTTGAAATAAATTAAAAAAATCATTAACTTTAAGAGTTTCATTTTTAAAAATTTCTAACTTATTAGAACTTTCCACAGATACTAAAAAGAAAAACGAACCAACAAATGTGACTATACCAGCTAAAATAAAAATAATACTAACACTTTCACGACTAATAGAAAAAAATTCTATAGTTTTAAAAATAACTACACTACTGATCAATTTAGTTAAACTTTGAGTTATATTCATAATAGATAAAGCTTTTATAGTATCTTTTTCTTTAAATATTTTCACTAAATAATTTTGCCATATAGGTAAAGTCAATCCAATCCCACAGGAAAAAAGAGCATAAAAAAATAAAAATACTGGTATTATCAATTTTTCAATAGAAGAGAAAAATAGAATTATTCCAAAAGTAAGTACAGGTAAAGTTGCTAAAATATGTACAATAACTACAAGTTCTTTTTTCCTTTCAATTGAACTTGTAATATAAGCAGATAAAATAGACATTAATGGAATAATTAAACTAAACATCAGAGGTATAAGACCAATTACAAAAAGGGAAGCTTGATAATGTCTTAAAAATAACTGTAAAAATGTAGATTCTACTAAAACAGTTAAACCAAATCCCCAAAAAAACTCCACTAAAGATATACTAATTGTATTGCGTTTACGAAAATTTTCTAAAGAGTACATTTTTAATATATTCCTTTCATTAATAAATAAATTCCCTTGGAAAAAACAAAATTTATCATTTCTAATAAAATTATTCAAAAATAAAATCATTATTTATTACAAAAATAAAATAACAAAAATTTACTTTTTAAACTATATATAAATAATATCATAAAAAATAAAGATGAATTAAATCAAAACACATATTTTTTGATAATATTTGGCGTGTTTCAAAAAAGTTAAATAAAATTTATAAATATCAATCAAAAATGAACTGTGCTAATATAAAAATAATATTACAAATTTATTTCTTATTAGCACAGTTCATTTTCGACTAAAAAGCCCACTCACTATATCACATTTTTTTACAGAAGATTGAATCACTTTTTCCTGATAATTATTCAAATTTCTGTAATTCCACAATTCGATTTTTTTTAATTTTACCTATTCATTTATTTTTATTCTTTCAACTAGATTTTTTTCACCAATAAATTTATATACAATTCGAGGTAAAATCCATGAGAATACAAATAAAATAATTAGCATACTCACTATAGGCAGAACTGAAATATACGTATCTGGAATTTTAAAAAATCTCATACAATAATAAGAAACTGGAAGTCCAATAGTAAATATAAATATCATAGTAAAAATTCCATGGTAAAAACCTTCTAAAGACAACATCTTTTTTAATTGTTTTCTTGTCATGCCAATGCTTTGCATTACAGCTAATTCATACTTTTTAGATATTATATTTGTGCAAATAAGATTAATAAAATTTAAAACTCCAATAATTCCTATTATTAAACTAAATGAGTAACCTACAACTTTAATTGTATTAACCATACTATAATACTCTTTTTGATATAATTTTAACGACCTGTAATCAAATGACTTATTTTCATTAGCTTTTTTCTCTAAAAAACTATCAAAATAATTAATTTTATCATCCTCAACATTAAATAATGCAGTCATAATAGTTGGGTCTTTAATAAATTTTTCAAATTCATCTGCTGGTAAATACACTGATAAAGAGCCAATTCCATAACGTCCAGAAGATAGAGCATAAGGGGCTTCTTCTATTACTTCTAACACTTCATATTCTTTTATTTCTTTATTACTTAATTCAATTTTAATTTTATCTCCAATTTCGTAAATCTGTCCAATTAAATAACTTTTATCTATAATTATATAATTACCTGAATCAAATGCTTTTTTAAAATCTTTGTCACTTTTAAACTTTTCATCTAAATACTTATAAATATCCTCATCAATGCCATATACATTTAAAAATATCTTTTCAAAGTAAGTTTTTTTAATATCTCCAGTTATTTCACCTTTTTCTTTTGCCTTTTTATATCCTTTAAATATTTTATTTTGGACTTCTTTACTTACTTTATTAGAGGCCATTATACCATAGACTTTTCCAAACTCTTTAATGCCATCCATATTTTGTATTTCACTACACAAATCATTTGTTAATACATTTTTTAAATCTCCATTAAAATCATTACTGTAATATGAAACATCACCTATTGTATAATCAGTACCAATATTTTTTGATAAAAAATCATCAAGTCTAAATGTTGAAACTACTGTATAAACTACATTTACTAAAATAATACTAAGTGCTAGTGATACTACAACAGATATAACTTTTCTTTTACTTCTTACAATATTTGTAAAAGCCATATACCATATTTTACTTCCCCTAGTACTTGATGTACTTTTATACTTCTTATTAGTTGAACCCGTATATCTAATAGCTTCAATTGGTGATACTTTAGAAGCTATTTTTATCGGTCTATAACAACCTAACAGCACAGTTATTAATGAAAATATAACAGCTACTGCTATCATTAATGGATTGGTACTCAAGTTAAATTCAGTACCATTTGTTGTATCTAAAATATTTATATATACAATAATACCTACTATATATCCCATAAATAAGCCTAATATAATACCTATAAATGAAAGTATTAAGCCTTCATATAAAACTATTTTTTTAATTTGTTTTGATGTAATTCCTATTGTTTTTATAAGTCCATAAAATCTAGTTTCTTTAATAATTGAAATGTAAAAAATATTATAAATTATTAAATATCCACTTAACATTATAATTAATATAATCAGCAGTATTGAACCAACTTCACTTTTGTTCATATTAAAAAAATCTTTATATGCAAAATTTATACCATACTTTGAAAAATCTTCTTCAAAACCACTTTCCAATAATATTTTTTTTACTTTTTCATCCATTTTAAAAGTATTACTCAACATAATTTCTAATGTAAAATTTTCTAAATTATCCTTTACATTTTTATCAATATATTTTTTTGATATAATTAGTTTGCTGTAATCAGATACTATGCTTCCTTTATATATTCCTGACAACTTGAATGTTCCTTCTTTTATTATTCCTTCTGATTCATATTTCATTGTAATTTCATCACCAATTATAGGTTTTTTATCAAAAGAATTTAATACTATATCATCAATTACTATATCATTAACTTCTTTTGGTAAACTCCCTTCTAATGAATCTAATATAAAATTATATTTAGCAGAATTTTCATCCATATAATATAAATTTGCTTTTCTCCTATCTAATTTCTTTTTTTGTATATCTACTATATCTCCAATTACTTTTGTAACTCCATATTCTTTAACCAATTTATTTTGTTTTACCTTCTCAGCTTCTTCCTTTGAAACATAAATCATACTATGTGCTGTTGACCCAAAGCGTTTTGCAGCACTGTTTTCAATTGTCTTTTGCATACTAAAGCCAATTGTTGATACAGTTGTTATTAATAGTGTTGTAAGAGCAATTGCTATAATACTTATAACCAATTTAAATTTATTTTGAAATAAATGTTTTTTAGCTAGTTCTCTTGTTATTTTATTATTATTATTTTTATACATTTGTACTACCCCCAACAATTACTCCATCCTCAATATGTATAATTCTATCTGCCATTTGAGCTATTTCTTCATTGTGGGTTATCATTACAACTGTTTGATGATACTTTTCACTTGTAATTTTAATCAGTCCTAAAACCTCCTGACTGGTTTTGCTGTCCAGATTACCTGTTGGTTCATCCGCAAGTATGATTGCCGGCTTAATTGCTAATGCTCTAGCTATTGAAACCCGTTGCTGTTCACCACCTGATAATGCACTTGGTAAATTCATTATCTTATCCGTTAATCCTAGAATATTAATAATTTTATCTACATACTCTTTGTCGATTTTCAAATAATCTAGCTGCACTGGCAAAATTATATTGTTATAAACATTTAAAATTTGAATTAAATTATAATTTTGAAATACAAATCCAATATTTCTACGTCTAAATATTGTTGTTTCTTCGTCATTCATCAATGATAAATCATTTTCTTTAACATAAACTTTTCCTTCTGTAGCAGTATCCAATCCTCCTAACATATGTAGAAGGGTACTTTTTCCACTTCCCGATGTACCTACAATTGCTACAAATTCACCTTTTTCTATATTAATATTTATTCCATCAACTGCTTTTACTATATTTTTTTTACTACCATAATACTTCTTTAAACCTGTTGTTTTTAAAATACTCATAAATTAAAATCTCCTTGTCTTAAAACTATTTAGAGTAGATTAACTAATCGTTATAAATAAATTAATCCACTATAAATAAATATTATCAAGTAGTTCTTACAATCTTCATACAAATTTATACAACACACAAAAAATTATATTATGTATTTTTTTCTTTAGAATTCCAATGATTCTAAGAATTTTTAAATAATTATTTTCCTAACATTTTCCAAATACCACAGCCTAAATCAATGATTTCAATCCGACAAAACAATTCATATTTAACAATACTTATCAAAATTTTAGAATCTTCAGAACTGTATTTTATAGCATTATCTAAAATATTAAATATTGCTTCTTCATTCCATTTTTTATTCAGAGCAAAGAATTCTAATTTATTTTTATTCTTGACTAATATATCAAAGTGATATATCATTATATGTATCACTTTGATATATTGGAGGAGTATTATGGCAGTAAAAAATAAAACGCGATACGCAGTTTTAGGAGTTTTGTCGATAATGTCTGGTTCAGGCTATGATATTAAAAAATTCTGTGACAAAACAATAAAACATTTTTGGAATGAAAATTTTGGACATATATATCCTGTTCTTTCTAAACTTGAAAAGGATGAGTTTATTAAAATCAAAGATATAAATAGTGATAATAATAGAAATAAAAAAATATATGAAATAACGGATAAAGGAAAAAATGAATTTAAAAAATGGTTATTAGAACCCGTTGATTTCAAACCACCTAGGTCTGAATTACTATTAAAAATATCTTTCGGAAACCAGATGGGTAAGAGTAAAATATTATACATATTAGAGAATACGAGAAAAAAATATATTGAAAAGATAGAAATTTATAAATTATTAGAAAAACCATATTTAAAAGATGAAGCAGCTAAAAAAGATAAACAATATTATTATTGGCTTTCTTCATTACGGTATGGAATTATTTTAACAGAGGCAAAAATTAAGTGGTGTAATGAAACTATTAATAATTTAAGTTGTTTAGAATAAGTCAAAATTATTGGAGAGATGTATTATGGCAAATGTTTTATATGTAAATGGACATGCTCAAGGGCATATTAATCCTACTTTATCGTTGGTGAGGGAGTTAGTAAAAAAAGGAGAAGATGTTTATTATACAACAACTAAAGAATATAAAGAAATAATAGAAAATACTGGATGTAAGACTATTATTATAGATGAATATGAAATATTCATAAAAAAATTTAATCCAAAATTTAAACATCCATTTTATTATTTAATTGAATCAATTCTTGAATATAATGCATTTTTAATACCATTAATATTAAAGAAAATTGAACATATACAAATTGACTATGTTTTACATGATTCAGTATTAGGTGGTGGTAATATAATAAGCAATAAGTTAAAGAAACCAGGAATTTGTATAAGTACTACATTTGTATTGAAAAATTATACGTTTATTCAAAAATTTTTAAAAAAGGGTTCCCACCCTGAACTTGAATTACTCGAAAAAAGAATAGATGAATATGAAAAAGATTTAAACATAGGTAAGGTAGACATATTAGATTTATTTTTTGAGGAAGAAGATTTGAATATTGTTTTTACTTCAAAGGAGTTTCATCCACCAGTTGAGTTTTCAGACAAAATTTTTAAATTTATAGGACCTTCTATTGGAGAAAGAAAAGAAATGCTTAATATTCCATTAGATTTTTTCGAATCTGAAAATAAAACAATTTATATTTCTATGGGAACAATAAATAATGATTTACCTGAATTTTACAATTTATGCATAGAAACATTTAAAGATAGTAAGACAAATATCATTTTATCAGTTGGAGAAAAAATTGATATGAAAATGTTTTCACAAAAGATACCAAATAATTTTATTATAAAGAATTATGTTTCTCAGTTAGAAATTTTAAAGAAGGTTGATGGATTTATTTCTCATGGAGGTTTTAATAGTGTTAGTGAGTCTATTTTAAATGAAGTGCCTTTAGTCGTTATACCAAGATTAAATGATCAATTTATTATTGGTAAAAGAGTAGAAGAGTTAGGGGTGGGAATTCTTTTGAAAAATGAAGAATTAAATAGGGATTTGTTAGGGACATCTGTTGATAAAATTTTGAAAAGTAAAATGTACAAGGATAATTGTAAGAAAATAAAGAATTCTTTCAATGTGGCTGGTGGCGCAGAAAAAGGTGTAGAATATATAACTGAATTTATAAAAAATCTTAACAGTTAAAAGTTTATACCACAAATTAATATTTTTGTAATAGGAATTTAATTTTTAAAAGTATAGTACAAATATTATAACAAAAAATTCCTATGTTGTTAAATCATGACCATATTGGGCAGAATATTTATAAACATTATATTATTAAAAATATCTTATATGAGGATAGTATAAAATGAATTATAAGGATAATTATGAGAATTTAATTGATGATGAACTAATTAAAATAGCTTATAAAAATTGTGATGAATATGAAGAGTCAGCAAATAATGCAGCAAAAGAAATTTTAGATTCCAGATATGGGAAAGATTTTTGGGAAAATGAGAAAACTAATTTTAAAAAATTAATAGAAAAAACTGAGTTTTATGAATTAGAAGAATATATAAATAATAACATCAAAAATGAAAGAGTATATTTAGAAGACTATAAAAAAATTATTAATGATATATCAAAATCTAATACCAGTGATGAAGAAGAGTTTGATATATTTTTCAATCTAGAATTGTATGATAAGTATAAAATTGTTGGAATTGATTTAAAAGGAGAAAATTTTGATCTGAGTTATTTTAAAATTGAAAATTGGGTGAATGGTAAAATTTATATTGAGCAACTTAAAGATATAGGAAAAATCAAATATATAATTAGTTGTTTGAAAAAAATAAATAATTCAAACAAAAATCAATCAATTTATGATAATAATTTAAGCCATATTCAGAATTTTGTGGATGAAAAATGTATAACTAAAAAAAATGAGATGCTAAAAGAAAAAACTGATTTTGAGCGTATAAGAGAAATGTGTAGAGTAAATATAGATATGAATTCTAAACAATTACATGGTCATGTATGGAAAAGATTTTTCGCACGCTCAATGGATTCTTTTATGTTTGGAAGTCTAATGTACTATTTATTATATTTTATTTATGATTTTCCAACCATAAAATATAATTTTATGCAATATGATAATATTTGTTTGTTTATAGTACCAATAGTCATAAATTTTATATATGAAGTAATAGCAATTTATTTTACGG
>JBDMZA010000047.1:0-3129 GCA_039770155.1 Clostridiales bacterium | reverse complement strand
CAAAAAATAAACTAGTCAACTTTTTTTGAAAATTCGTTAAACCATCGATATTTTCAGAAAAAAATTGTCTTATGAAATTTTTGATTATGCCTTATATATTATATTTAAAACCTCAATCTGAAAAACAACCATCTGTTGTTGTTATTATAGGTAAATGTGGATTGAAATTAATAAAATCTCCTGGTATAGGCTCTACTATGAATCTGCTTTAGCATAGATTAATTCTAATGAGGCGATATCAATGAAATTCCACCCATATAAGGTCTTAATGCTTCTGGAATACTAATACTACCATCTTTATTATAGTTATTTTCTAAAAATGCAATTAGCATTCTAGGAGGTGCAACTACTGTATTATTTAATGTATGTGCAAAATAATTTTCTTTTTCACCTTTGATTCTAATACCTAATCTTCTACTTTGTGCATCTGTCAAATTTGAACAACTTCCTACTTCAAAGTACTTTTGTTGTCTTGGACTCCATGCTTCTATATCAACACTTTTGGCTTTTAAATCTGCTAAATCTCCACTACAGCATTCTAAAGTTCTAACAGGTGTATCCAGACTCTGAAACAATTCTATGGTATATGACCACATTTTTTCATACCATTTATAACTATCTTCAGGTTCACAAACAACAACCATTTCTTGTTTTTCAAATTGATGAATTCTATAAACACCTCGTTCTTCAATGCCATGAGCACCTTTTTCTTTTCTAAAACAAGGTGAATATGAAGTCATAGCATAAGGAAGTTCACTTTTATTTAAGAATTGATCTTTAAATTTTCCAATCATTGAATGTTCACTGGTACCTATTAAATATAAATCTTCATCTTCAATTTTATACATCATTGATGACATTTCTTCAAAACTCATTACGCCTTTTACGATATCACTTCTTATCATATATGGAGGAATTGCGTATATAAAACCTTTATTAATCATAAAATCTCTTGCATAGCTTAATATTGCAGAGTGAAGTCTTGCAACATCACCTAATAAGTAGTAGAAACCATTGCCAGCAACTCTTCGTGCTGCTTCTAAATCAATACCTGACAATTTTTCCATTATATCAGTATGATATGGTATTTCAAAGTTCGGAACTTTAGGTGTTCCATATTGTTTAAGTTCTACATTTTCACTTTCATCTTTACCAATTGGAACTCTTTCATGAATAATGTTTGGAATACTCATTAGTAGTTTTTTTATATCTTCAGCATATTTTTTTTCTAAATCAGAATTTTCCTCTAATTGTTTGTTAATATTGACAACATTTTCTTTCATTATATTTGCTTCATCTTTTTTACCTGATTTCATCAGATTACCAATTTCCTTACTTGACTTATTTCTATTTTGTCTAAGCTCATCACATTTTAGTACTAAGTCTCTGTTTTTTTTATCTAGTTCTAAAACTTCATCAACAAGTTTTAATTTACTCTCTTGAAATTTCTTTTTCATATTTTCTTTAAATAAATCAGGTTTTTCTCTCAACAATCTAATATCTATCATAGTTATCAATCCTTTCAAAAATGTGAATTTATTTTTAGCCTATTCTCTAAAATTTTATTTGCAAAATAAAAAACTTTAATCCTAAAGGACGAAAGTTTCGCGGTACCACCTTAATTTATATTTTAGGAAAATAAATTTTATTTTACCTAAAACATAATCTCTACAGCACTTTAACCTGTACAACTGGTTTAGCTCAATATTCACTAAAAGCTCCTAAGTGGATTCATATGAGATTCTTATTGATTTTCACCAAGTATCAATTCTCTGTAAAAGAAATATCATATTACTATTCTTAATCATAACTGTTATATTTAATTGTTTGAATATTAAAAAATTATTCATTTAATTATAACTAAAAAAATATATTTAAACAAGATAATTTTTTTGATTTCAGTGCTTTGAAGGTGAATAATAAAAAAGTAAAAAAACATCTATCTAAAAATAGATGTTTTTTTATTTTATATTCAAATTCAATTTTTAATTCTATTACTTATTAAATAATTTACTATAGATGAAAAAATAAATGTTTTTTCTTTTTATTAATTATTATCATTGCTAATATTCCTATCAATATTATAAACACACCTATTAGCAAATAAGTTAAATTCCTTGATTCACCAGTCTTTGGTAGCTCATTATCATAACTATTAATATCTACAGAATCATTTGCTGTTTTAATTAATGTAGATGTTGAGTCCTTATTATTTTCTTGTAAAATTGTTTTTTCTGATTCTTTATTGTTAGTAAAATCGTCAAAGTCTGTATATTCATTTTTTGTAGTAGAGGATTCATAATCATTTACAACTGTTGTATCTTTTTTATCATTTTTTGATTTGGGTATTTCAGCTTCATTATCATGATTTTCATTCGAAATTGTTTCATTTTCTGAACTTATTTCAGGAACTTCCACATCATCTTTATATTTTGTTATTGTAAAAGTATCTCCATAACAGTCAACAGTCATGGGTCTTGTTAGCTCAAAATTATTTTCATCAAGTAGTTTTTGATATACATGGACTCTATCAACAGCTTCTTTCCACGTACTATCTTCTGAAAGTACTTTTAATCGTTCCTCTAAAAAACTTGATAGCCATTCTTTTTCATCTATTCCTTCACCAGGTGTTCCCCCAACATTTGAAGTTGCTTCATCAATTATCTCTTTAGCCCCATCTTCCCCATGGTTTATAAAAGAATCATATAGTTCACCTTTTGTTATTGAATATTTTGCTCCTATTTCAGTTAAAGCATCTTGAGAAGGATTCCAATATAATCTGTCACATAAATTTTTTTGAGCTTCAATAAATTTAGAATCATTAATACAAGAAGCAAAATCATCCCCAAAATTCTCCAATCCATCTGTATTTTCATGATTATCCATGTCATCTATTTTTTCAAATATCGGTATGTATTTAGTAAGTATATTATTAGGATTTAACTTTTTATATTCTTTTAAAAACATTGTTCCATCATATGTTCCACTACAAAATCCAGCAAAGCCAAATGTGAGGCCACGACCATCATCAATATCTTCGCAATATGTGTATTGTAGATCAGTTGTACTATTTTCAAAAATTGATGTTAATATTTGTATTGTATTTTTTGTTTCATCTGTTTTATTTGT
>JBDMZA010000046.1:0-8758 GCA_039770155.1 Clostridiales bacterium | reverse complement strand
ATTTAATATATAACAATGAGCATTTAGGTATATCTACTGTGTTTTTGCAAGATAAATTCGAATTACTTCCTAAAAATTGTCACACAATAGTTGAATCTAATTTAAAGAATTCAGTTATTTATCAAAGAGAAAACTCATTAAATCGTAAGAGCTTTGAAGTAACTCATGTTAAAGATGAATTAATAGAGTACTACTCAAGAAAAATTGCTCCTATAAGGATTGATCAAAAATCTTCAAAGGGTCATATTCCTTTAGTTTCTAAATTTTTAAAAACTTATGCTGCAAAAAACTTTGAGGATATTAATATATTAAATAATTGGGAAAATGCAAGACCATATTTAACATTATCTGCACCAATTGGTTTTCAAAGCGATGATGATCTTATATTTTTAGATTTACATGAAAAGGGAGAAGGTCCGCATGGATTAGTTGCAGGTACTACAGGTTCAGGTAAAAGCGAATTGTTACAATCGATAATTTTATCACTTTCTATAAATTATCATCCTCATGATCTTGTTTTTCTGGTAATTGACTACAAAGGTGGAGGTATGGCTAACTTTTTTGAAAAATTACCACATTTAGTAGGAACTATTACTAATTTAAGTGGTGGAGAAACTAAGAGAGCATTATTATCCATAAAAAGTGAATTAAAAACAAGACAAAAAATATTTTCTTCACACAATGTAAATAATATTGATGACTATTTAAAACTTTATAAATCAAAAAAAGCTAATACTCCTATTCCACATTTAGTTATTATTTCTGATGAATTTGCAGAATTAAAACAAGAACAACCTGAGTTTATGAGAGAATTAGTAAGTGCTGCAAGAGTTGGTAGAAGTCTTGGTGTCCATTTAATTTTAGCAACACAAAAACCTTCTGGTATTGTAGATGACCAGATTTGGAGTAATTCCAGATTCAAACTTTGTTTGAAAGTTCAAAGCACATCTGACAGCAGTGAAGTATTGAAAAGACCTGATGCTGCATACATAAAATATCCTGGAAGAGCTTATCTACAAGTTGGAAATGATGAAATATTTAAAGAATTTCAATCTTCATGGAGTGGTGCTGCATACAAAGAAGAAAAGAAAGAAGAAGCGCATTCTATAAGTATAATAACAATCAACGGACAAAAAATATCTCTTCCAAAAAAGAAAAGAAGTGAAGTTGAAATACTTAAAAAACCTGAAACAGAACTTGAAGCAGGAGTTAAATATATAGACTATATAAGTTCAAAAAACAATATCGTGAAATTACAAGGGCCTTGGCTTAATCCCCTAAAGGAAAAAATTTATTTAGAAGATATTATAGATACCAAAACTCCTTGGGATATATCACTATGGAAAAATCCAGATTACATTTTAAACCCACTAACAGGATTAGTTGATGATCCCGCAAATCAAAGACAGTTTCCCTTAGAAATTAATTTATCGAAAGATGGTAATTTAGTAATATATGGTGCCCCAAGCACAGGTAAAACAACTTTTTTAAAAACTCTATTGACAAACTTAATAATAAACCATTCTCCTGATGAATTAAATATTTATCTTATTGATTTTGGCGGTATGACTTTAAATATATTTAATACACTTCCTCACTTTGGAGGAATAGTATTTTTAAATGATGAAGAAAAATTAAATAAACTTGTAATACTTGTATCTAAAGAAATTGCATATAGAAAAAAATCATTATCTAAATACAATGTAACAACATTAATGGATTATAATAAATTTTCAGATAATAAGATACCCAATATGGTACTAGTCTTTGATAATATTGCTCCTTTAAGAGAATTATATCCTGATGTTGATACAGCAATTACAGCATTTTTAAGAGAAACAGGTAATTTAGGAATCAACATAATAATAACAGCTAGTAGTATTAATGAAATTTCATTTAGAGTTTCTCAATACGTTAAAACATCCATTGCTTTGAACTTAAATGATAAGGGAGATTACTCAAGTATTGTAGGTAGACTTGGAGATATTGAACCTGCTAAAAATCCTGGTAGAGGTCTTATTAAGAGCACTACTCCTTTAGAATTTCAAACTGCTTTACCAATAAAATCAAAAAATGAACTTGAAATGAATCAAAATTTAAATTCTTTATTTATAATGATAAATAACACCTGGCAAGGTAATAAAGCAACTAAAATACCCGAATTACCTGAGAATTTATCAATTGATGATTTGCTAAATCACAATGATTATAAAAAATCGGATAATAAAGATAATATTATTCCATATGGTTTAGATACTATTTCATTGGACTTTATTTCTATTAATCTTACAGTTTTTCATTGCTTTTTAGTTTCTGGTGCTATTAGAAGTGGTAAATCTTATTTTTTAAATTCCCTAATTAAAGTTATAGAAAGAACAATCCTTAATAAATCAGAACTTTATATTGTAGATATATACAATGAATCTTTATCTGAATATGAAAAAAGTAATTCTATAAAAAAATATATTACTTCCATAAATGATTTTTCAGATTTAATTAATGATTTCATGAGTGTACTATCTAATAGAAAAAAATCATATAAGGAATTCAAGAAGAATTCAGATAAAAATATAAGTGAAAGAGATTATATTGATCAAAAATTCCCTAAAACATTTTTGATAATAGATGATGTTCATAATATTGTAGCTGATTGTTCCAGTGATACAAACGATAATATAAACAGTATTATCCATTATGGAAGAGATTTAGGAATATATTTAATTTTTTCAGCTACAAATGATCAACTATCTAATTTATATAAAAGAGATGCTCTTATAACTTCTATAATAGATATTCAATATGGAATCGCGCTAGGAGCAACATTGGAAAAACATGACTATTTTAACACTTCTCTTAGTTATAGAGATAGAAGTAAACATATAAAATTAAAAGAAGCATATAAATTTGAACAAGGAACTACTACTAATATTAAAATTACATCATTATAATGCAAAACTAAAATATATCAGATCAATCAGATTTTTTACGAAATTTCGATCATACCAAATAAAGAAAGGTTTATGATATGAATATAATTTTAACTATAAAAAATGCGCATACAAAAAAAAGCTATGATTTATCTTTTCCTATAGATAAAAATTTTTATGAATTAGAAAAAGAAATAATAGAATTATTAAATTTTTATGATAGAGAATTCTTCCAAAATAAATCTCTAACTAAAATTGTATCAGGTTTAAATAAATGTGATTTAGATATGAATGAATCCATTAAAAATCAAGGTATTCAGGAGGGTGACATTTTATACATATATTAACTATTTTTGTTTTTCAATTTTAATAATACTTGATACTTCTTTATCTAATGCAACTTGAGTAAATCCTACTTGAATTATATTTACAGGAAATTTTTGAGTTAGTTTTATTTCAACTCCTTCAAAAATTCCAAAAACCATCAATTTTCTAAGTTTACTTTTTTCTTTTGTATCTATCTTATATACTTTGATAACATCTCCAGTATTAGCATCATTTAAAGTTTTGTTATATTTTTCAATATCTCTTACTACTTCTTTTTCCATTTTTTTCTCCATTTCTTAAATCTATTGAATAAATTAAATTCAAAATCTTTATAGTTTTCGTAATTACACTTTGGACATTTAATCTTTCCACAAGATCCTCCCATTGGACAACCTCTACATCCTTTAATCGATTCTTCTTCAGTAAACTCATTATTACAAAAACTACATTTCATTAAAATTCAACCCCAAAGACTATAATAATTTTATTTAATATATAACCACAAGTAAATGCAAATGGAATAATGAAAACTGCCATAGCTAAAGCAACTTTAAGTCCTCTTTCCTTTATCATCATAATAAATTGTGCAATACATGGTATAAATAAAGTAATTGTAGTAGCTGCTACAAGTAATTGTCTTGGATTTAATTCATTATTTGTCTGTAAATCTAATAATCCTGCCGCCCCATAGTCTCTTCTAAAAAATCCAAATATAAATATTTCTGAAGCACTATCAGGAAGTCCTATCATATTAACTAAAGGTGTTACAATATTTACAACCAAATCAAATACACCTGTTAAATTTCCTATCCAAATAATAACACTGGCTAAAATAAACAGCGGGAGAACTTCTCTTAAATACCAATACATTCTGATATAAGTCTTTTTAATAATATTTTTAATTTTTGGAAGTCTAAGTGGAGGTACTTCTATAAAAAATTCAGGTTTCTCGCCAGGTAAAATTTTAGCAGATAAGTATCCAATAAATAAGAATATGAAAATCATAACTAATATCCATATAAATAATGCTTTTGGATATACAGATAATAATGCTAAAATAACTCCAAGCTGAGCAGAACATGGTATTGCTAAAGCTAATAATATGGTAGAAATAATCCTCTCCTTTTTAGTTTCCAGAGTTCTACTTACCATAGTAGCCATAGTATCACAGCCAAATCCTAAAGTCATTGGTATTACAGCTCTACCATTTAATCCTATTTTTTTAAACACTCTATCTAATAGTAAAGATAATCTTGGTAAATAACCACTATCTTCAATGATCGAAAACATAATAAAAAAACATCCTACAATTGGTAAAACAATCGCAATTGCATATTTTATTCCCATAGTTATAATTCCATAATCATTAACAAATAAATCACTTAGTGCTTTACTTGGCATAATGTTATTAAAAAAATTATTTATACCTGGAGTTAGATATACATCAAATAAGTCTGTTTCAATGAAATCAACAAGTACACCCGCCCCTAAAACACCTACAAATTTATAAAATCCAAAATATATAATAAGTACAAGTATTAAAAATCCACTTATAGGATTTAAAGTTATTCTATTAAAGAATTCTTTAATTGAGCTATTTTTCTTATATTCAAAGGAAACAGTTTTATCTACAATTTTTTCTACATATCTATATTGATCTTTTGAAATTAAATAGGATGGTGATTCATCAAGAATATTTATCAACTGCTGAATCATACTATCTATTTTATTATAATTATTTCCTTCTTTTTTTCTTACGATATTAATCATTTCTTCATCATTTTGAATTAAAAGTATAGCTACTGATCTTTTTGAAATCACATAATTTTTTTTTAGTTTTGTTTCAATTTCGCTTATAATTTTTTCAATTTTTATATCATATTTTAAATTATTATGCGACATAAGCCAAATGCTCCTTGATACTCTTTAGTACATCTTTTAATCCTTTATTTAATGCTGCACTTGTTTCTATAATTTTTATTTTTAGTATTTCTTCTAGTTTTTTAGTATCAATTTTCATTCCTAAATCTTTAGCTTCATCCATAATATTTAAAACTAAAACCAAATTAAAACCAGCTTCAATTAATTGTATAGTAAGTGGTAACATTCTCTTTATATTTTTCGCATCTATTACATGTACTACCAAATCTGGTCTGTCTTCCATTAAAATATTTCTCGTAACCCTTTCTTCGTCAGTAATAGACACCATTGAATACATTCCTGGAGTATCTATAATTTCTGCTTTGTAATTATCAAACAAAAAATTTCCTTTGTTTATTTCAACAGTCGTTCCAGGATAATTTGAAACTGTAACATATGAACCTGTCAAATCGTTAAATATAACGCTTTTACCAACATTAGGATTTCCAACTAATACAACTTTTTTATTTATGAATTCAACAACATTTTTTTTTGTCTTGATACTTTTTTTGATTCTACTTAGTATACTATAATTTTTTTTACATGTTTCCATGGGTTTATCTCCTTTAACAACTTTGCAAATTTTAAATTCATCTATTGATAATCATTATCATTTAATAACACAAAAAAAAGTTCTAATTAAATTATAGGATTTAATAATCTAAAAAGCAATACTTAATGAAAATTATTCTCAATAATCTTTCTATTTCTTTTTAAATATCCATAAAAATGCAATGACAAATAAAATTGCAAGATAAATCAAATCTTGACTTCCTTTAAAACTATATAACCATGCATTTTCATAATTATTTTCAGCCATTAAATGATGATGATATGCATCAAATATTAAGTATCCAAAATATATACCGCCCATGCTGTATGCTGCTATTCTACTTCTTGGCTTTAAAAGTATTATAGCTAAAAAGGTATATAGAGCAACACCAACTGCAATATTACTTTTTGTTCCGAACCAATTAACAAATGCTTTCACAGATCGATTAGGAATTACATAAAAAAAAGTCCTAAAGTGTACATACAAAAATCCAAAGAAGATTATAGTTATACCAATAAAAATGATCCAACGTATAAGTTTTATCTTCATTAAATATTTCTCCTCTATATTCATTCATTATGCAGAATTAAAAAACAAACTCTAATTCTCGAGTATGAATTCACATGCTTTAAGCAAACTTTAGACGAAAAAACTCAGTATTACTTTTTATATTCTCCTAATTATTAATTAACAAATTTTTGATTAGTTTGTTTGCAATTTGATCTATTTTATCTTTAATCTTTTCATCTTCATCAACTTCGCCAATTCCACAATCGGAAATTCTCGATACACTCAATGTACCTAAAATAGTTCCATTATTATTATTAATGAGACCTCCCAAAGAAGCACAATATTTAGCAACCTCATCAGCAGAATCGTTAAGACTTACTGATAGACCAACAAAATATTTGTTGGTAAAATATTTTCTATTTTGACTTGAAGTAACTAATCGCTCAACTAACGCTTCTAAATTCTCTGATGCTTTACCAGAAAAATATGGACTAGCAATAATAATCCCATCATAATTTAACATTTTAGCTTTTAGTTGTAAAAAATCATCATTATAAATACATTCCTCATTATTAGTACAGTTCAAACAGTTCTCACAGTTTTCTATCATGTAATCCTGTAAATCAATTCGTTCAGTTTCTGCACCTTTTTCTATACATCTATTTAAAAACATATCAATAATTTTAGCTGTTGATCCATTTAAATTTGGACTTGAATTAATTCCAAGTACTTTCATATATTTTATATCCTCCAGTATACTATAATACTCAAAAACAATATAAAATCTTCAAATTATAATAAACACTCTTAAGTAAAATCAAAAAATAAATTAGTCAATTCTTTTTTAAATTTATTAAACCATCAATATTTTTAGAAAAAAGTTGTTTTATGAAATTTTTGATTACACCTTATTTAGATTGAGTTAAATTATATTAGTTTTTTTGATATAAACAAAATTCTTTTTTATTCTATCATTTAATACACAATATAACAACAAAACAAAATAATAAAGATGATAAATTTTTATCACCTTTAGGTTAGACAAACCTTTTAAATAATTAAATTTTTAATTTAGTTATCATATCCATTATATGATTCCCATGAATATAATAATATTTTATCAGTTTAATTAAAAAATTTCAATTTATAATTTTTTCTAAATTTCGTTTTTTCAAGTAAATAAAACTGAAAACCATTATTAATAGCCCACCTTAATAGTTATATTTATTATAAAAAATCACTAAATTTTATTATATATACAGAACTATTACCCAAATAATTCAATCAATAAGTCTTAATATTGTTTTTGAAAGCAAATATAGCTGCTTGTGTTCTATCTGAAACCTTTAACTTCCTAAAAATATTTGAAACATGGTTTTTTACTGTCTTTTCACTAATAAATAATTCTTTTGCAATATTTTTGTTAATTTTCCCCTCTGCAATCAGTTCTAAAACTTCCAATTCTCTTGCTGTTAAAAGTTCATCATACTTAACATTATTTTCTGTATTATTAATACTATCTGATTTAGTTCTTTTATTTGAGGAGTGCTTATATATTAATCCTTCCGATACTCTTTTAACAGCATTTACTATTTCTTCTAATTCCATATCCTTTGGAATATATCCTTGGGCACCTAACCTTAGAATTTTTTCAAATAACTCAATATCATTATTTGTAGTTAGAACTATAATTTTTGATTTAATATTTCTATTTCTTATAATTTTAATTACATTCATATTTTCTAATTTAAGTAAATTTTCATCAATTAATATAACATCTGGATAATGTTTCTCAGCCTTTTCTATAACTTCTTTTGCCTCAGATGCTTGTGCTACAATTTCCAAATCGGATTCACTTTTTAATAATTTCTTTATTCTCTTCCTTATAATCAGATAGTCATCTGCTATCATCACTTTAATTATTGACGACATATTTATCCCTTCTTTATTTGGAATTTATTTAGTACTATTTAAATATATCGACAGTAGTATCTTATTAATTAATGAAAGTGAACCCTAAAAATAAATCTACATATTAAAATAATGAATCACATAATTTTAGTAATTCTCAGATTTTAAAAATATAATATTATTTTTTTAGGGTTTCCTTAGTTTTATTTATTAAGTTTAGAATATTCTCAGGTTGAAGCTCTTCTATTCCATTATTGAAAAGAATATTTGCATCATAAAACTCCCTTGGTAATTCATGGTTTTTTTCAGGTACAGCAATACATGCCATACCAGCTTTTTTTGAAGCAGTTACACCATATTTAGAATCCTCAAAAACTAAAATATTTTCAGGCAAAATATCAAGATTTTTTGCAGCTTCAAGAAATACATCTGGTTCTGGTTTTCCATTTTCTACCTCACTTGAAGATAAAACAATACTGAAATATTTTTTTATCTCTGAAATTTCCAATAATTATAATAACACATCTTTATCTGAACCTGATGCAATATCAATAGGATAATTATTTTTATGAAATAATTTTACTAAATTTATCATATTAGGAAATAATCT
>JBDMZA010000045.1:0-4706 GCA_039770155.1 Clostridiales bacterium | reverse complement strand
CATTATGTTCATCTACTAAATCTTCTACTTCTTTTTGACTCTCAATTGTTATTAATATTCTTACCCAATCAACATTTGACCTTTTTAAAATATCAAAATTATTTTTTAGATAAATTATTTTTGAATTTAATATAATATTAACACAATTTAATTTATCACATAACAAAGGAAATTTAAATCCTAATCTATCTTTTAACTCTAAATTTTGTTCTAAACAAGACAAATTAAAATCCTTTTTAAGACAATGGTCACTATACATTACTGGAAGTCTTCCATAAGTAACAATTTCATTTTGCATTTTTTTGCTATCTAATCTCTCTATTTGATCAATATTTAACTCGGTAGAATATGTTAAACCCTTTACTCCTAATTTTTCAAACTCTTCAATTGCTTTGTTATTAAAAATATTAAAATTATAATTTGCAAAAATATTTCCTGTAACTAATTTATTAATATGACAATAATTTGACACAAGGCATCCATCTATAATTTTTTCTTTCAACAAATCATCAATCTTCTCTTTAAATATTTTCCAATACTTTTCTTTTGTAATAACAGGAATCCAAATATAAATTTCTATTTTTCTATTTTTTATTTCAATTATTTTTTCCTTTGTATTTTCTAAAAAATATTCTATTGGTAAATAAAATTTCTTTGCATTTATTTTTGTTAGATCATATTTACTCTTCCAATTTAAAAATTGCACACAAGTATTTGTATCCCTTTTTATAATATTTATTAAGTTTTCCTCTTCCATAGAACGTAATTTTATAGATATATTAGCTTTTTCGCCTACTTTTCTTTTGCTTTTTTCAATTATAATATCTCTTAATTTATTAAGTGCCTCTCTTCTCATTTTATTGATTTCGCTTATTTGAATTACTAAACCTTCATCTATTGATATATCTACTTCTTTAAAAACAAATGTAGTACTTTTTGTCTTTTTTATTTGACTTACTATTTTATCCTTTGTCATAGCCTTACTTATAGCTTTTTGAGGTAAAATATCACTTGTTTGATTTATTTCATAGTCTCCATAAAAAACTTTTAAGTTTGGATATTCTGATTTTTTCAAATAAAACTTACAAGAAATTTCTCTTTTCTTACTGTCATTTTTTAACTGAGTATTTATTTTTTTCATTAAATTAGCATCATAAACTTTATTTATATTTGTATTTTCTTTAAATTTATGTTTTGAATTAACCCATACAGTTTCTCCTTTATATGCTAATCCTACTCTTCTTTTGTCTTTTAATATTTTTGTAATTTTAAAGCTTTTATAGTCATTTTCCCTGTCGCTAAAACACTCTAAAACATCACCTACAGAAATACTTTCATTTATATTTATTTCTATTTCATCTTTTATTTTAGATATATTTGTAACCTTTCCAATTGAAACTCCACAGTTATTAGGTTTTTCATTGTTTGTTATATTTTCTCTGTTTTCACTAAATAAAAATCCTTTTGTGAAATTGCCTCTATTAAATACCTTTGACATATACCTGACATATTCATAAATATCTTTATCTAGTTTTTTTCCTTTTATAATACTGTCTATAACATTTCTATAACTTTCTACAACAGAATAAACATATTCTGGCCCCTTCATTCTACCTTCTATTTTCAAGGAAGTTACATTACTTTTAATTATTTCCTTTAAATGTTCTATTGTACATAAATCCTTCATACTCAATAAATAGTTTCCATTTATTTTTTCTCTTTTAGTATTATTTGCAAATAATTCATATTCCTGTCTACATGGTTGTGCACATTCTCCTCTGTTACCACTTCTTCCTCCAATGAAACTACTCATTAAACACTGTCCTGAGTAACAAAAACATAAAGCCCCATGAATAAAAATTTCTGTTTCTAAATTTATGTCTTTTGTAATTTTATTAATATTTTCAATTTTTGTTTCTCTTCCAATAACAGCCCTATTAAAACCAAGTTTTTTTAGAAACTCTAAACCACCATTATCATATACAGTCATTTGAGTGCTAGCATGTAAAGCCATCTCTTTATAATTATCACGAATATAAGAAGCTACTGCTAAATCTTGTACTATGATACCATCTACACCTATTTTATAAGCCAAATCCAAAATTTTATATAATTCTTCTAATTCATCATTTCTAATAAGGGTATTTAATGTAAGATAAGTTTTTACATCTCTTAAATGAGCATAGTCCACAGCTTCTTCCAAATTATCTTCATTAAAATTATTTGCTCTGATTCTTGCATTAAATTTATCTATCCCTAAATATACTGCATCTGCACCTGCTTGAACAGCAGCTTTTAAACATTCTTCATTACCTGCAGGTGCTAACAATTCTATCTTTCTCACCTTAACATAACCTCCAAGTTTTTTAAAATCTCTAAATTATATTTCATACATATTTTTCAACATAGTCTTGCCAGTATTAGTCTTAAAATATTTATTATAAACAGATAAAATTGATTCATTATTCAAATTATCTTCAAATGAATTAACAATAAAATCTGCTTCAATCAATATTTGAAAATCAATATTGTCTATCATACCATAACTATGATGATTTCCAATTAAAAATAAAATTCTATCCAATGAATTTTTTTCTATTTTATATTTCAAAAGAATTTTTTTTGCTCTTTGTGGTCCTTCAATTTCTTGATATTTTCCTATACTTGAGCCATATTTATTCAAAGCATCTTTAATACCAATATCATGTAATATGGATGATATTCTTAAATTAAATTGTTGTTTATCATTTAAATTTTCTTTTGACATAATAGCTTCGGCATATCCAAATACTTTTAGTGCATGATTAATTCTTTTTAAATCTCTTTGGAAAAACATAATCATTTCGTTTATAATATAATTATACATTCAAAAAAAACCTTTCTATAATTTTATTTAAATTAGGCAGAATAAAAAATAAATTTCTTCTTAAAATAAGATATTTACCCATAAGAATTATATACTAGTCATTAATTTATTTATATTTTTTTATAATTAATAATGTTATAATAAAATAAATTTCTTTAGGGGACACAATATAAGACCAATTTATGTTTCAATTACAAAAGGAGTGATTAAATTTGTATAAAATTAGAAATCTAGAAAAATCAAATCTTAACGAATACATTGATATAATATCTAACGCTTACCCCGGATTAATGATTGATTCATACGAAAAAAAACAGAGACAATTAAATAAAATAGTTGAAGCTTTTGATACAAAAAAAAACTCAACATTAATTGGAACTTTTTTAGAAAATGAATTAGTAGGTTGTATGACTTTTTTTGATTTTAAAATGAATCTTTTATCAAAAATAGTTGATGTTGGAGGACTCGGTAGTTTAGCTGTACATCTATTGCATAAAAAAGAAAAAATAGCTATGGAAATGGTGAAAAACTTTATTTACTATTATAAAAACAAAAATTGTTGTATAAGTTTATTATATCCCTTTAGAAGTGATTTTTACAAAAAAATGGGTTTTGGACAAGGTTCAGGTAAGAGAAGATATAGCCTTAAGCCAGCAGATATACCAAATTTTAAAATAAAGAAAAATTTAAAATTCATCGACTTAAATAATTTAGAATCAATTACTGAATATTACAATTCAAAATTTAAAACTATTAATGGCCTGTTAGAAAAATCTGTTTCCGATTTTAAAAATACAATCAAAAATAACCATTTAACTCCAGTAGGATATTATGACAATAATTCACTAAAAGGATACTTTTTATTTAAATTTAATAAAATTGATTCCGTAAATCCTTTTATAAATGATATTGTAGTTACTGAAATGTTATATGACAATCCATTAGTATTACAAAGTATAATGACTTTTTTAAATAGCCAATCTGATCAAGTTAAACATGTGGTATTTGAAATCTCTGATGAGAACCTAAAATTCTATTTTGATAATCCGAGTATGGATTTTGAAGGCTTTCTATCACCATTTAACAATATCTATTCCCTTGAAGGTGTTAATCTAATGTATAGGATTAATGATGTAGAACTTTTATTTAATACATTAAAAAATCATAACTTTTCTGATGAAAATTTAAAACTCAAACTTAATGTAAATGACAATTTTATAGAAGAAAACAACAAAAGTTTTTTAATAAAATTTGAAAAAGGTTATCCTTCCATAGAATTTACAAATCAAAATCATGATGTTGAAATGTCAATTGATATAAGTGATTTATCTTCGCTTATAACATGTAGTATTGATTTCTTAACTTTATATAATTATGGAAAAATATCAATCTCAAAAAAACAATTTGCAAAAAAATTAAATAAACTGTTTTCAACTTCAAGTAAACCAATTTGTTTATCATATTTTTAAAATCTGATAATCGCCAAAGTCATGTGATTTATCACTTTGAAATATAGATTTATTTTTTGAATATCTATATATAGATTTTAATATAAATTTAATATTTTTTATTATGTTTTTATTAAATTTTTAATATTAATTTCTTCTTTTTTCATTTTTAAACGACAATTTATTGTCTAGTACAATAGAATTGTCTTTTTTTATGTGCTATAATTACATGTAATTACATATCGAAGAAAATAACTTAAGGCAAAATCAAAAAAAATACAAAATTTTTGATTATGCCTAAGGAGAACCTAAAAAATAATACCAAATTCTTTTCGTCTGAAGTTCGCTTAAATCGTGCGAATTCATACTCGAGAATTAGAGTTTATTTTTTG
>JBDMZA010000044.1:0-5961 GCA_039770155.1 Clostridiales bacterium | reverse complement strand
TTCAAACATCTACAAAAATAGAGACAATATTGTTATTTATGGGATCACTCATAATATCTGTTTTTTTATCTATTTTTATTTCAAAACAGATATCAAAATCAATAGATGAAATAAAGGATAAAGTTTTCAAAGCTGAAAAAGGTGATCTTACTGTTGTTTGTGATATTAATTCAACTGATGAATTGGGAGAATTATCTAAATCATTCAATATGCTTATTAAAAAAACTTCTATAGCTATTAGTGAAATAAATAATACGACTAAAGTACTAAATAATTCATCTGTGGAAATGGTTTCAATTGCTGGAGATATTGCTAATAGTAGTAATGAAAGTAGTTATAAAACAAAAGATGCAAGTAACTCAATTGATGAAATCTCTAAAGTTATAAATCAAACTTCTGATTCTTTATCTACAAGTAGTACAAATATAAATATGATAGCCTCAGCAGTTGAAGAAATGAGTGGGACAATAAGGAATTTAGCCTCAGCTTCAGAAGAGACATCAGTGGGGGTAAAGCAAGCCTCTGATCTTGTTGGTAATATAACTGATAGTATAACAAATGTTGCAGAATCAGCAAAAGAAGTTTCTAAATCTGTAGATAGTGTTGTTATAGCCATAAGAGAGATAAATATGTCATTGAATGAGGTTAGCAAAAATTGTGAAAAATCTATGAAAGTTACTGTTGAAGCAGAATTTAAAGTTAAAACAACAAACTCAATAATTGATAAACTAAATAATTCATCTAAACAAATTGGGAAAATTATTGATGTTATTAACGATATTGCAGATCAGACTAATATGCTAGCACTTAATGCAGCTATAGAAGCTGCAGGAGCTGGAGAGGCAGGAAAAGGTTTTGCTGTTGTGGCAAATGAAGTAAAAGAATTGGCAAAACAAACTTCTGAAGCAACTGATGAAATAGGACATCAAATAACAAGTATGCAATCAAATATGAATGAAGCTGTTACAGCAGTATCGGATGTAACAGGTGTAATTAAAGAAATTACAGGAATTACAAATACTATAGCTTCAGCTGTTACAGAACAAAGTGCTACAACAGGTGAAATTTCAAATTCTGTTGTAAAAGCATCAGAAAGGGTTAATTTAATTTCAAATGATATTAAATTAGTTTCTGATAATGCAAAAGATGTAACAAGAAGTGTTGAAGAGTCTACAAAAGGAGTTATGGAAATTGCCCATTCAGCTTCAGAATTATCTAAGGCTTCAGGAGATGTTGCTATGAATTCTGAAAGAGCCTCATCGAGTATTCTTGAAATTAGTCAAAATACAAATGAAATTAATAAAAGTTCAGTAGAGATTTCAAAAAATGTAAAAGAAATAAATGAAAAATCAGACTATATAGCAAAAAGTTCATCTCAAACTGATAAATCTGCTAAAGAATTGTCTAATGTTGCAGTTAATTTAGAAAAACTAGTAGGACAATTTAAAATTGATTAAGGGATATCCAAAAAATAAACTCCAATTCTCGAGTCTGAATTCGCGTGATTTAAGCGAATTTCAGACGAAAAGAATTTGGTATTATTTTTTAAAATTAATAGAAATGGTGTGAGTATTAGTATGAAAAAGTTGAAAGTACTCTTAGCAGATGATTCTATAGTTTATAGAAAAATTATTACTAAAGCAGTTGAATTAACAAATTTAGCTGTTGTAGATGATGTTGCAACAAATGGTAATTTAGCTATTGAAAAATTAAAAACTAGTGCTTATGATGTAGTACTACTCGATGTTAATATGCCTGAATTAGACGGAATTGAAACCTTAAAAATTATAAAAAAAAATTGGAATAAAACACCTGTAATTATGATAAGTGGATTTGGTGGAAAGGATGCTTATATAACTATTAAAGCTTTAGAATTGGGAGCATTAGATTTTATAGTAAAACCTTTAGAAGAAAATTATGATAAAAATATGGAAATTGTGATGAATTATTTGAAAGTGCTGTTTAATCAAATACATATGGAAAAGTCTAGAACTAATAAATTTAGCGATAAAAACCATATAAATAAAAATAATTTTAAAAATAATTTTAAAAATAAAGTAAATAAATTTGACTTGGTTGTTATTGCTTCTTCTACAGGGGGTCCAATAGCTTTAGAAAATTTATTAAAAGGATTAAGTGAAGATTTTAATAAAAAGGTATTAATTGTACAGCATATGCCACCTGACTTTACAAGAGTTTTAGCTGAATCTTTAGATAAAATAAGTGCTATAAAAGTTGTTGAAGGTAATGATTTTGATAAGGTTAGATCTGGATTGGCTATTATAGCTCCAGGTGGACATCATATGACTATTGATAAAAAAGGAAGTCAATTTAATATAAGAATAAATTCAGATAAATATATTAATGGAGTAAGACCATCAGCTGATGTTTTGTTTAAATCAATTGCAAAAAAATATAAGGGAAGTAATATATTATCTATTATTTTAACAGGAATGGGAAGTGATGGACTTGATGGAATAAGAGAATTAAAAGAAAATTGTAATTGCTATTGTATTACACAAAGTGAAAGAACTTGTGTTGTATATGGAATGCCAAGATGTATAGAAGAAGAAGGACTATCTGATGAGAGTATTGACTTGGATAAAATAGCTGATAGAATTCAACAAATTATAAGATTTGGGAGTTGATTGTTATGAATTCTACTTTAACAGATTCAGAGTTTAAATTATTTAAAAAATATATAGAAGAAAAGTGTGGTATAGATATTCCAGAAGAAAAATCATATTTAATTGAAATAAGATTATCAAAAATATTGGCTGATTCTGGATTAAGAAGTTATGAAGAATTATTTTATGATATAAGACAAAGGGATGATAAATTTGTTTCTGAAAAAATTATTGACTCAATAACTACAAATGAAACTTTGTGGTTTCGAGATAAGTCACCATGGATTGTTCTTGAAGAATTAATGCTACCTATATTTATTAGTGAAATAAGGAATAATAAAAGAGATAAAGTCAGAATTTGGAGTGCGGCATCATCAACAGGACAAGAAGCATATTCTACAGCTATCTGTATTGATAATTATTTAAATAAAAATGAAATTAAAGATGTTGATATAAGTAAGTTTGAAATTTTAGCGACAGATATTTCTAATGAGGTATTGGAAGTGGCTAAAAATGGAAAATATGATTCTATAAGTATTATTAGGGGATTAGATCCAAACTATAAAAATAAGTATTTTGATAAAAACAATATGGTTTGGCAAATAAAAAAAAATATTTCTAAAATAGTAAAATTTCAAAGATTTAATTTGCAAAATAGTTTCATGCTATTAGGGAATTTTGATGTTATTTTTTGTAGATATGTCTTAATTTATTTTTCTGATAAATTAAGAAAGGATATTTTTTCAAAAATATCCTTTAGCCTTAATAATCATGGGACTTTTTTTTTAGGAGCTTCTGAAATATATACTGATACAGAAAACTATTTTGATATTCACAGATATAAAAATGGAATACATTATAAAAGGAAGGTGATACAAAAATGAGATTATTATCAGTGGATGATTCAATGGTGGTTAGGAAGATAATAAAAGCTGCAGTGGCTGTTTTAGATTTTGATTTAGAGGAAGCTGAAAATAGTATAGAAGCTTTTGAAATACTAGATAAATTTAATGGAGTAATAGATTTAGTATTACTTGATTGGAACATGCCCGGGCTTAGTGGTTATGAACTTTTGAATGCTTTGAAAAAAGATATAAAATATAGAGAAATACCAGTAATGATGGTAACAGCAGAAAGCTCTAAAGAAAGTATAGTAAATGCAATAGAGGCGGGTGCTGTAAATTACATGGTTAAACCCTTTACAATGGAAGAATTAATAAAAAAAATAATGGAATGTATTGGAAAGGGTGAAGCATAATGGAAAATTATCAAAGAATTCTTGCTAATAATTTTTTAAATGGAGTTAGCGAAACTATTCTTACCATGACAGGATTTGATTTAGATTTGTATGAATGTGAATTTTTAGAAAAAGAGTATGATATATCAGGTATTATTTTCATGTCAGGTTTTAAAAATGCTGCATTCAATATATCTATATCCCAAAGAGAAGCTTTGATTTTAGTGTCATATATGACGGGAATTGAACAGGATAAATTGAGTGATCAAGAAATAACTGATGGAATTATGGAAATTTTGAATGTATCAGCAGGAAGAGCAAAATCTAAAATAGAGGATTTAGAGAAAAAATTTAAAATTTCAACTCCTATGCTAATTATTGGAAAAGAATTACTTTTTAAAATAAAAAATAATATAGATTTTTTTGAATATAGATTAGGTGGAAATAATGTAAATATTAGAATCGGTATTTATTATATTTAAAAAAAAGGCATAATCAAAAATTTCATAAGACAATTTTTTTCTGAAAATATCCATGGTTTAACGAATTCTCAAAAAAAGTTGACTAGTTTATTTTTTGATTCTGCCAAGGGATAGAAATAAAAAAATTATAATTATTGATTACGAAAAATCAAATACTGGATTTAAAAGTATTTCTAAAAGAGATTGGAATGATAGTATGAATGAAAGAATATTGGTGGTAGATGACGAGATTATAAACAGAAAAGTTATTAAAGGAGTTTTATTAGAGAGTCTTAAAGATGTTATTTTATTGGAAGCAGAGAATGGAAATGAAGCTTTAAATATTATTTTTAATACAGAAATTACGGTAATTATTTTAGATATTATGATGCCTGAAAAAGATGGTATAGAGGTTTTAAAAGAAATAAAATCTAATATAAAGACAAAGTATATCCCGGTAATAATGTATTCAGCACTTCATGATAACGATACAATAAAAAAGTCACTTTCTTTGGGAGCATTAGATTATTTTTCTAAACCTCTTACTTCTGAGCAAATGCATTTTGTAATACCTTTAAAAGTAAGGAATGCAATTGAGTTTTATAGAAATAAAAAAGAGTTAATAAAATATTGTAATCATATTAAGCAAGAATTAAAATTGGCAGAACAATTACAGAGAATTTTGGTAAATGAGTATCAAAGTAATAGTTTGGCAGAAATGTGGACTAAATATATGCCCTGTGAAGAGGTTGGGGGAGATGTTTGTTGTTTTAAAAAAGTTGATAATAAATGTTGGTTTATGATAGCAGATATTTCAGGACATGGAGTAACATCAGCTATGATATCTATGATGATAAATGTTTTATTTAATACATTAGTAGATAATGAACAAAGTCCAGACAATATTTTGGATAAAATCAATAAATCAATTTTTGATATATTAGGAAGTAGAAATAGTTCTTGTGTATCTTCTCTTATTGGGTGTATATCAAAAGATACTCTTTATTTTTCGAATGCAGGACACCCTTATCCGTATATATATAGAAATGAAACAAAAAAAGTTGATATAATAAAATCCAATGGTTTACTACTAGGTGCTTTTGAAAATATAAATCCTGAATTAAATGAAATAGATATTAATTCAGGAGATATAATAGTTTTATACACTGATGGATTATTTGATAAAGGTATAAATAAAGGATTTTCAAATTGGAATTTAATTAAAGATTATATAGAAGATAATATTAATATTATAAGTTCTAATTCAAAAGAGTTTATAGATAATATGGCAAACAATTTTAATGATTTAGAACAAAAAAGATTTATTGATGATGTTGCTATTATGATTATCAAAAAGAAATAATTTATTTACTAGAGGTAGTATTTACAAATATGTCTATTGTAATTATAATATCTACATAATAATATTTATTTCGATAAAATAAGTTATATCAAAAAAATATTCTTTATTTTTTGCATTGACTGAGAGTTTATTTTTTAGTTTTTCTTATTTAGAACAGATTCACTTTTTCTCTACTATATTTTGAATCTGCTATAAGGCAGAATCAAAAAATAAATTAGTCAACTTTTTTTAAAAATCCGTTAAAGCATCGGTATTTTCGGAAAAAAGTTGTCT
>JBDMZA010000043.1:0-14042 GCA_039770155.1 Clostridiales bacterium | reverse complement strand
TTTTATTCTGGATTTAAAATATATTTATATAAAATTGAAAATGGAGAAACACTTGAAGAAATAAAAGAAACTAAAAAGGAAGTGTCAAATATTTTCAAGCAAAAAATGCAGACATTAATGGAGATTCAAATTATTTTTTCATTGGCAGCACTTATAACTGGACAATTAGTTTTACCAAGACTTGGAGTCTCTTCTATGGTTACTGATATGTTTTCGACTTTAGTTCCAGGGTATTATTTTTATATATGTATGTATGTAGTGATTTTAATTCTTCTGTATTTTGATGATCAAACTGGAGCTTTGCTTGTAACTGTATCTTTTTTTGTTACTAGTATGTTATTTACTTTGATTACAATTAAGATGGGCAAAGAATTTTATGGAACTGGATTTTGTCTCTCATCTTTTTTTTCATTAGTTTTGGCATTTGTTAGATTGAAAAGATATTTTGAAAACCTTGAGTATCATATTTTTTCTTCGGGTGATATTGAAAATTAGAGGTGGTGAAAAATTATTTTAAAAATCAAAAGTCTGAAAAAATTAAAACTTGTATTATTAATAAGCATTTTAATAGTAATTACTATAAATGATAATCCAATCTATGGGGAAACAAAAAAGTATCTAGAGATAGAAAATAATAAATTAATTATAAAATTAGATAAAAACTCTTTGGAATTTCAAATATATGATAAGAAAAGTAAAATTAAATGGTTACAGCAAAAAACCTTTAATGATTTAGAATTAATAAAGGTTGAGGAGAGTAATAATAAGATTAATTTAAAGGTTAAAAAACAGAAAACAGAATATACTTTTGGTATTATAATAAAATTTGATGAAAAAAATCAAAATGAGATTATAGTAGAAATTATTGATGAAAAAAGTGAAGAAATAATAGTTTATCCATATCCTATTGTAGATAAGAATTCTGAACTCTTTTTACCATTAAACCAAGGAATAAAATGGTCTTCAACTGATAAAATTATTAAACCTATGGATTTCCCATTGTTTTCTGGCTATTTTATGAGTATGCCTTTTTTTGGAGGAATAAAGGATAACAATAGCTATTTAGCTATTGTTGAAAGTCCAGATGATACTTATTTAAGTGTTGAAAATATTAATGGAGTTTTTTCTATTTATCCAAAATGGTTTGACCGAATTAATAAAAAAAGATCTAATAGAATAATTAGATATATATTTATTGATAGTTCTAATATAAACACTATTGCCAAAAGATTTAAGAAATATATGGATAGTAAAAATAAAATTCAAACCCTTGATGAAAAAGTTAAAAATAATAATAAGTTAAAAAAAATATCAAGTGGAGCCCACATATGGTCATTATCAAAAAACGATGAAACAATTATTGAAGAATTATTACAAAATGAAATTAGTGATTTGGTTTGGAGTAATACACAAGAAGGTGTTAATAAAAATTTGTTGAATAAATTGGGTTATATACCTGTATCTTATGAGAATTATAGTGATGTTGTTGACCCTAGTAAAGAAATTTATATAGAAAATTATTTTAAAAATATAATTCCAAATGCATGGAATAATAAGGTAATTACTAAAACAGGTGCTTGGAAGAAAGGTTCCTATATTGAATCGGATAATTATAGTATTGATTTAGGAATTATTTGTGATACTTTTATACTTGATTATTTGAAAAGAAGCAATAAGAAAAGCATAGTTAGTAGTAAACTTGATTCAATATACATAGATAATTTGGTTTCTATTGAACAAAATGAGTGTTTTGACCCAGATCATATAATTTGTAGAAATGAATCTAAAGAACTCAGAAAAGAAGCATTAAAATTAATATTTGATAGTAAATATATAGTAGGATTGGAATCTGGAATACATTATGCTGTAGAATATGCACATTATTTTACTGGAATGATGAGTCTATCACCTTATATTAATCAAGATATATCAACAAAAATAAACAAAGTTTCCAATCAAGTTACTGAAGAATATAAAAATATAAACATGGGACATGAATATAGAGTACCATTATGGGAACTTATTTACGGTAGCAATGTAACATCTACATGGTATCCAGGTGATGGTAACAACAATGTACCATCATTTTGGGATAAAAAAGATCTTTTTAATATACTTTATGGAACTAATCCTTTATATGTTATTGACGATGAAATTTGGAATAAATCTAGTGAAAAAATTATAAAGTCTATAAATAAAGTAAAATCTAGTCTCACTCAAAAAATAGGTAGTGAAATGACTAATTTTGAGTATTTAAAAAAGGATAAATCAGTACAAAAAACAGTTTTTTCAAATGGCCATTATGTAATTGTGAATTTTGGTAACGAAATATTTGAAACAGAAAACAAAATTAATATAAAACCAATGGAATATTACGAATATAATCCTAAAAGTGAGATGATAAATGAAGATAAAAAATACAATGATGTTGAAGGAAAAAAAGTAGATTTTTCAGTAATTTTAATTTTTGGAGGTTTCATAGTTATTGTGGCTTTTGTTATTTATAAATTCTTTAGTTAGAATATGATAGTATTTATTAAAATATATGGACAGTTTTCTTTATCAAGTAATCTTTGAGCCATTCGATCATTAAGAACAATTTACACAGTATAGGATTTTATAGTGATATTACTATTATTGAACCTGACGAGTTTTAAAAAAAGATTAAAAGAAAAAGCAACAGAAATTTTGGATTTATATAAATAGCAATATATAGGTGGCATAAATTATAAAGGTTGTAAGTTAAATACTATATTTTTTCATTACTAAATTTAAAACACAATTTGCTTGTACCATCAGCTGTTTTTATTATAGATTCTCGAAATACACCATTAGTTATTTTATTTATAAAATTCCTCCAAAATATTTGTGTATTAATATTAATACCAGATGAGCTTGTATGTAATTCCCAACTTCCAGAATATAAAGTTAAAATCTTTTGCATAACTTCTGTTCCAATCCCATTTTTTCTAACTGGTTTAACTATAAATAAGGCATTTACAAAATAAGTTACTTTATTTTCATATAAAGATTTTGATATCAACATATAACCAACAGGCCTGTCAAATGCAAAAATAATAAAAGGAAACAATTCTTCTGGTTTTTTTAGCCATGATTCTCTCTTATCACATAATTCGTGCAATGTTTTGGTTTCATTATCATATGCAAATATACCATATTGGTTTGGCAGCTCTTCATATACTTCTGCAAGATAATGTCTAAATAAAGGAATAAAGTTCTTTATAATAAAAAAATTGCTTTCATTTGCTAATTCAATTATTACATTTATATTTTGTTCCATTTAAGTATGGTCCTTTCTAAAATAATAACTATTATATCTAAAAAAAGTTATTTTTTTTAGATATAAATTATTATTTAAATCTACAACAGCGAACATAAGTTGTATATTCAAAATCAACTTTTCCATTTTCATTATATTTATCAAATAAATAGTATAAGTCCTCTTTCATTAAATCAAACTTTGGATGAGACTGATTTGGCATATATGAATGAGATATTATCTCTCCTATTAATCTTTCAAAATTAAAAAAAACTTTATTCTCAAATGTTTTTTTAATAACTTCATTTGGTTTAAAAAATTCTGAAATTTTATCTTCTATAGGTTCTAACATTAGATTCTTTTTATAATTGTCTTTAATTTGCTTATATTCACTCATAAAACCATCAGATACATTTTTTATATTATTCCATAAAATAATCACATAACCTTTAGGCTTTAAAATCTTGGCAAACTCAAGTTTTGTCAAAATAGGATCAAACCAATGAAAAGCTTGAGCAGAAATAATTATGTCTATTTTTTCTTTACTAAGTTTAGTATTTTCTGAAGAACCATTTACAGAATAAAAATTTTTACATGCACTAAAACTTTTTTCAGCTCTTTCTCTCATCTCTTTATTTGGTTCAATTGCATACACTTGATTTCCACTTTCAATAAAGTATTTTGTAAGTATGCCTGTTCCTGAACCTACATCTGCTACCACATGATCTCCAGTAAAAGAAATAGTTTCTTTTAAATAACCAACTATTTCTTTAGGATATTCACACCTATATTTTGCATAATCTTCTGCTCTAGAAGTAAATCTGTTTTTTGAATCAAAATTATCCATTTAACATCTCTCTTTCAAAACTTATATTTAACTTAATAATTTAAATAAAAGTTTGTATTTTATAACTTTTAATATATTATATTGCATTAAATTATATTTTAAATTAGTTCATTTTTTCATACATTAGACTGCCTATTTACCTAATTTGAAATTCATTTTATGTAACACATCTTGCTATTCTTTTTGCAAAATCATTTAAATAATCTTCACGCCACTTACTAACAGTTTTTGCACCATGATGATTTCCTTCTGTATATTTTAAATTCGGAGTATCAGTCCACCAATTTGGAAATTTATCACTAACATTTTCAATTACATTTTCATCAGGTAATATAGACTCAATAACTCCTTTTTTATTATTAAGAGATTTCAAGTTACTATTTATTGTAAAAGAATATTCTTGGACAGATTTTGGGCAAAATCGAAATCTAATGGTTCCATCAGCAAAAATATGTCCTGGAATTGACTGATTTTCAACATTAAGATATACTTCAAAATCATCTTTTATTAGTTCATCGATAGAAATTGCAATTTCTAACACACCAAAAATTTCTATTAAGTCCCCTTTAATAGGCAATCTGTTAAGGAATTTATAAGGTCTATCCCAGGTTCGAACAAATTGTCCACCCCAACTAGGTTGTGTTGGGTCAGAGGGCATTCCTTTTAGCAACCAAGAAACAGTTGGAGTATCACCCATCTTAATTACTCCACCTAATTTTGTACTAAAAAAATTTCCAAGTGCACCCTTTCCAGCAATATATTTTTTTACAAATTCACTATTTCCCCATTGTCCATTCTGGTTACCACCTGTAAACCAACCTCTATATGTTGAATTGTCCTCAATTATCCATAATTTCGAATGATTTTTAACAACATATTCGTATTGATTTGGTCCCCATTTCTTATTCGGTCCACCTACCCAGTGAAATCGAATTTTTGGTAATATATCTGGTGCATCGTGTAGTGCTTGAGCAACATCTTCAATCCCTCCCCATCCTAGAATGTAAAGAGGTCTAGTATCTTCCTTACGAGCACAATCTATGATTAACTGTGAACCATCTGTTGGTTTATGGAAACCAGCATAAGGTGGATATTCAATTGCTCCTTGTTTTGTAATACTTCGTAATTTAGCTGGTTCAGGATAATCAGAAGAATGTTTTTTTAAATTATTAAAATCTTTTTCATAACAATCAATAACAGTATGAATATCCAAAACGCTTCCTTTACCTCCCATACCTGATGATGAAATTAATCCCTCTATTTCAAAAACATCTGCATAAAGGAGTAAATGAACCATAGATTGAAAATCATCTGGATCAGTTCCACCTATATCTGTTGATACAATAACTCGATGTTTATTGCCATCAAGAGCTCCACCTTTTGGTATTGATAATGTTGAATTAATATCATTCATAATAAGTTTCTCCTCTAAAGTAAAATAAAATTTTATTTACAGGTCTTAGGAGAGCCTAAAAAATAATACCGAATTCATACTCGAGAATTAGAGTTTATTTTTTGATTCTTCCTTAAACATTATCTACATTTAAAAGAATAGCATATTCTAGATTTTTATTCAATAAATTGTATATAAAGTATTTGTTTTATATTTTTAGAAATTACAAAATTGTTAAACCTTTGATATTTTATTAAAAATTTTATATTAAATATAACAATAATAAAATTAAAAACACAAAATATTTTCCAAAAGTATGTATATTATTCTTTTTATTATAATATTAATACAATTTTACTAAGTAAATTAGTAAGTATAATGATACACATTTCAAACAAATTCAATATTTTTTTCATGTTTTGCATTTATTCTGCCAATTCATTTATCAACCTTAAAACAGGATCACTAATCTCTACTTTTGATTTTTTCATCACTAACATTTTTGTTATTAAATCCTCATAAAATAATGCTTTTATATTTAAATCATTACTATTATTTTTATCTTTTAAAGTTCTTATTATAAAACCTTTAAAAATATTCATTAAATAAAAATAGGTTTCTGCCGTTTCATTAAGCAAAAAAATAAACATATTGAATAAGATTTAAATTTCATATCTTTATCCAATTTCATTAGTTCCATTTTTTTATAAAAAAATTTATCATCAAACCAAGTTGTAATTGTTTTTATACCATTTTAAAATTACCAATTTGAAAATATAAATTTTTACATTCTATAGCTAATGTTTTTGTGAATAAAAACTATCAACCATTTCTTTTATTTTTAATATCATTTTTTAATCTTAACCTATGTTTTACTCCAGAAAATATAATTAAATTTGAAACTACATAAATAACTATTAATACTGCTATTAATACAAATGCATCATCTAATCCATCTTCTAGTATAGAATAAATAGATAATCCTACATACAAGACTAATGTTATCAAAGAAGCAATAATAGATTGTACTTTATTATTTTTGAATTCTTTTTCAACCCATTCACCATACTCAATTTGTAATTTCCCTTTTTTGCCTAATTTTTTATTAAACTTCTCAAATTTCCTATCCATACTTCTAATAAAAGTTTTATGACTGTCATTAGAAAATTTAACTTTTTCAAAATTATCGTCTGTAGTTAAATTATGAAAATTGTTATTTGTTTACGTTAAATTCCATATAATAAAATATAATGATACATAATAATCATTTATATGATATTAATGACAAAACATGTTGAATAAATATTTAATTAATATTATAATGTATATTATATGGAATTATCTTGTATTATATATGCTTTAAAACTGTTTATGTCAATAATTCAATAAAAAAACAAGGATTGATTTTTTCCACATAATTTATGGAATCCTATAATTTAAGTAATTCATACAGTTGTTTTAGGCATAATCAAAAATTTCATAAGACAATTTTTTTCTGAAAATATCGATGGTTTAACGAATTTTCAAAAAAAGTTGTCTAGTTTATTTTTTGATTCTGCCTTATATTTATATTTTTTTGAAATTAACAGATTGAAAAAGGAGTGATATTTATGGAAGTTTTCGGTATTTTATTCTTTGTAATATTTATCATTTTTATTATATTAAACATATCAAAAGGAATTAATGGTGGTAAAAAACATAATTCCAGAAGAAATTTCAGGAACAGGTTTATAGATCCCGGATCATATATGGATGGAAGTGATGATAGTCATCATACTCATAACCAAGATATTGGACACGGACACAGTGATGATGGTGGAGGGCATGGCAGCAGTCATGACGGTGGTCACGGTTGTAGCAGTCATAGCTGTGGCGGCGGCTGTGGTAGTGGCTGTGGTGGTGGTGGCGATTAGTTTTTTCAGGAATGTTTTCATAATATTATTCCTTGAAATCATTTTAGACCATATAATATCAAGCTTTCTGTATTAAAAAATATCCATTTAAATTCTGGCTAATAACTATATAAAAAGGATGAATGAATTATAAAAAAATTTAAAAAAGTAATACTTCAATTACATATAACCTCTGAGTGCAATCAGAGGTGTATACACTGTTATCAGAGTGATTATAAAACATATGAGATGAGTTACGCTATTGTTAAAAAAGTTATATTTCAGTATATTGAATTATTAAATGGGTTAAAAACATATGGGCATATTAATGTAACCGGTGGAGAACCATTTATTCATAGTGAATTCTTCAAAATATTACAACTATTTTTCGATAATGAAAAGTTTTTTAGTTATGGAATACTTTCAAATGGAAGTCTTATTAATGACAATACATCAGAAAAGTTAAAAAAATTATCACCTTCATTTATTCAGTTAAGCATTGAGGGAACAAAAAATACTCACAATGAAATACGTGGCAAAGGAAATTTAGAAAAAGTTAAACAAGCTATAAACTCTCTGGCTAAAAATAATATAAAAACTATAATTTCTTTTACCGCACACAAAGACAACTACATGGAATTTAATAAAGTAGCCAATTTTTGTAGAGTAAATAATGTTTTTAAATTATGGACAGACAGGCTTGTTCCTTTTGACGGTGCAAAAAAATTAACAGATAAAGTCCTGACAAAAAAAGAAACCCTTGAATATTTAAATATCATTTTTAAAAGTCAGTCTCAAAAATTTCTTTTTAAAAGACCCAAAACAATTATTGAATCAAAAAGAGCTTTGCAATTCATGGCAGATAAAAGTATAGCTTATAGATGCAGAGCTGGAGAAGGAATATTAACTGTTATGGAAGATGGTACTATCTATCCCTGCAGGAGACTGCCCATTAAAGTTGGAAATATACATGAATCAAATTTATATGATATTTATAAAACAAGTAAACTTATTAATGAATTAAGAGACAGCACTCCACCTGATGAATGTAAAAGCTGTATAAAGATTTATGAATGCCATGGAGGTGCAAAGTGCATATCTTATGCAGTCACAGGAAACATGTATGCAAGAGATCCTGGCTGTCCAATTGAGTTTTGATAAAATCTAGTTGAATAGAGTAGCAGTAGCAGGAACAGCTTCATCATCATGTACAGTTTGTTTTAAATAGGCAGCTAATACACTCCATACACATTTACTTAACTTTGTTAATAACTTCCTATCATACATAATATAATTCCCCAAATTCAACAATTCTTTTTTGATGGCAAGAAGGACAAAAATGTCTTCATTTACATGAAAAAGGTAGCTAGTATTCATTATTGTGACTCTCACATTTTGCTCGAGCAAAACCACAATTAAAATCTCTACAATCAAGATATCTGTTGATAACTTTAGTAATATAAGATCTCCAATATCCATAATTATATTGATATTCTTCCTCCCAGTAGTATCTTTTGTCTCTAAGGGATATCCAAAAAATAAACTCAAATTCTCGAGTATGAATTCGCATGATTTAAGAGAACTTCAGACGAAAAGAATTTGGTATTATTTTTTAGGTTCTCCTAACTTACATATTTTCTTTTACCATACAGCAGATTTTTGAGTATTCAGTTTGATATAATTTTCTTTAACCTTTCATAAATAATACTTTACAGTTCATTTATTGTATCAGTTATTGCCATCTTCCGAATACGTTTTGACGGAAGATATAAGGCAGCAATGACAGAAATCAAAATAAACAGAAATATTATTATTAGAGGAATAACAGGTATACTCCAAGAAGCATAATTAAAGTGAGAGGTAATAATATTGTCATATAGCAACTTACTAAGTAATAAACCAATTATACATCCGACTATGCATCCAGAGAACGCATAAGTAAATGCTTCAGCAGCAATCATTTTTGTTAACTGGTGGTCGTCAATACCAATTGCACGCATTGCTCCATATTGCTTGATTCTTGCAGACACACTCATAGAAATACTGTTCATAATATTGAAAATAGTAACCAAAGTAATAATTACTAAAAATCCATACACAAAGAATAAAAATGCCATATAAGTACCAGTAGTACGTTGGTCACGTTTATCATTAAAGGTGTATTCCTCATCTACTAAATTATGAATTGCTGTAACATCATTATTTGTTGCATTCTTTGTTGTTTGTATCATAATAAGAGAATAATCATTTATACCAGTCAAACGTGTAAAAGTTTTACCAGAAGTAATAATTGTTATTTTACCATTTGTGTTTCCATCACTGCTGAAAGGATCATATTTCAACAAACCTGCAATTTCAAATTCTTCAGTGCCTACACTTATTTTATCACTAATCTTTAAAATACTATCTTTGTCCCAAGTTGCAAGTACATAATTGCTGTCTCCATAAACCTTAGAAATATCACTTCCTTTTTTAAGTTGCTTATCCTTTATTAAACAATCTAAATCAAATTCATCATAAGAAATAATATCAATCTTATTCGACACAATATTGTCTTTATCTAATTTTGCCATAATATTAAAATTGCTCCTACGACCAAAAACACGTTCTACACCTTCCATTTCACTAATCACATCGATTAAATTACTGTCTATAGAATTTGAATTATCATTACTAGAGATATTAATATCAGAAGTATTTGATGACTGAGGTATAAGATATCCAATAAATTCTATGAGAACAGAAAAATTCAAAAAAAGAATAATACTAAGTGCAAATGAGCTTGTTATAAGTATCAAATTTTTCTTTACTGACAATGCATGGTGTACACCAAGAGCAGTTTCAATTTTTAAAAAACGACTATTTGCTGTATTACGAATATTTTTATCTTCTGCATTACCTGATACTGCTGATACTGCTGATACTTTAGCAGCTCGTTTCGCTGGAGAACTTGCAGCAATAAGAACAGTAATTACGCCCACAATAATTCCACTCAAAATACCTATAACACTAATGCTAAAAATAGGAATATGAGAAAATTCTTCACCAACAAGAAAACGTAAAGAAGCACTCAATCCCCATGATATTATAACTCCAAGTACGATTCCAATAGGAATTGCAGTTTTACACCAATTCAGAGCTTCTAACCTTACAAAACGGATAATTTGTAATTTACTCATTCCGATACAACGCATCATACCAAAAAATTTTGTCCTTTGTGCTACACTGCTATTAATACTGCTTGAAATCATAAGTACTCCAGAAAGCAGTATCAATAAAAATAACACTATTGCAGTTAATAAAAGCGTTTGTCCCATTGTGCTATTGAGCAAATCTTGAAGTGACAATAGCTCTCCATGTTTCTCAAACAATTTTATTTGCTCCATTTTGATACCCATTTCAGCCATGCTGAATACAGATGTTACCATAAATACAGAAAAAATAATACACAAAATTGTCATACGATTTTGTCGTTTATGTACTTTGGCTGAAATAGGGATTAGGCTAAGATAGCTTTTCATTCACGACACCTCCCAAAGTCAGTAAGTATTCCATCAGATACTCGTAGTACCCGATCTGCGGTTTGTGATATACTTCTATTATGTGTAATCATGACAATAGTTTGTTGATATTTTCTTGCAGCTTCTTTTAATAAAGTAATTACTTCGCTACTGTTTTGTGTATCTAAATTACCTGTTGGCTCATCAGCAAGGATAAGTAAAGGTCTTGTAATGAGTGCACGTCCAATTGCTACACGCTGTTGCTGTCCACCAGATAATTGACTAGGTAAATGGTGGCAACGCTCTTTCAAATTAAGTACTGTAAGTAGTTCATCAAGATATTTTTTATCAGGTTTTTGATAATCAAGTAGTACAGGAAATATAATATTTTGTTCAACATTCAATTCTGGAATTAGATTAAAACTCTGAAAAATAAATCCAATATTCCTACGTCGAAAAACTGTCAAATTATTATCTTTCATAGAAAAAATATCTTTATTGTTGATAAAAATCTTTCCAGAAGTTGGTATATCAAGCGCACCTACCATATTCAAAAGTGTACTCTTTCCTGACCCAGATTCTCCAACAAGTGCAACAAATTCACCTTTTGGAACAGAAAAACTGATATCTTTTAATGCATGTATTGCTGTTTCACCACTACCATAGGTTTTAGAAATCGATTTTACTTCCAATAAATTCATAACTATCCTCTTTCTTTTTTTGATAGTGAAATATTATCATTTCAATCTTACTGTTATATAACACTATCCCTACAATTTTGTAGGAATTAAAAAATTGATTGTAAAAGTAGTCCCAATACCTAATTCGCTATCAACCTCGATTGTTCCACTATGTGCTTCAACAATAGCTTTCGCAAGTGGTAAACCAAGTCCTATACCTTGTGTATTTTTAGAAAAACGACTTTGATAAAATCTTTTAAAAATATGGTGTAAATCTTCTGTATGAATACCACTTCCATTATCTTTTATAATAACTTGAATAACAAATGCAAGTTGTTTCCATTCAATATGAATTATATGTCCTTTTTGTGTATGGTCAAAAGCGTTTTTAACAATATTACTAATTCCTTCAACTAGCCAACTACGGTCACAGAACAATTTAATATCATTATCAACAGATAGATATATTTCTTTTTCCTCATGTTTAGCACGAAATGAAAAGTGTTTTTCTATAATTTCCATCATTTCAGATACGTTTTCTATAGCTTTTTCTATTATAATTGTTCCAGCATCAAGTTTTGTAATTTTCAAGAGATTTTGTACAAGTGTTTCTATTCTGTCAAGTTCCCGTTCTGAAAGATTAGCAAACTCCTTGATTAATGGTAAACTCTTTGTTTCTTCTTGAATGATGCCATTATAGATATTAAGAGCAGCAAGTGGAGTTTTTAATTGGTGAGAAATATCAGATATAGTATTTTTTAAAAATTTTTTTGAATTTCTTTCACTTTCTGTATGGGTATTCAAAATAGAAACTAAGGAATTTACTTCATGAAATAACCTATATAAATTACCTTCATCATCACATTCAATATGTGCATTTTGATTTCCAGAAAGATATTCTTTGATTTGAATTATAGCATTTTCCATAATTGTATTTTGTTCCTTGAAATGTCTATAACCTGTTGCCAATATCAAAATACTCATGCATAAAAGACATACTAACACACACACTGCTGAATTTTCAAATTTTAAAATTATGAAAACAACAGAAATCAATGAAAATGTTGTTATAAGTAGTAATACCGAATGAAAAAGTTCTTTAATTTTTCTGTTTACTAGTATTTTCATCATACACCTCAATCCATGGTATTCCACTTATATCCTATACGCCGAACCACCACTATTTTTTGAGGATTACTTGGATCATCCTCAATTTTTGTACGTAATCTACGTATATATACAGTAAGAGTATTGCCATTTATATAATTTTCATCACAATCCCATAGTTTGTTTAAAATTTGTTTTGATGAAAGAATAATGTCAGAATTTTTCATAAATAGACATAACAGTTTATACTCACTTGCTGTTAATTCAAGCTGTTCTCCATTTTTATATACTTCACATTTTAGCAAATTTACTTCTATGCCATTAGAATTTAATTTAGCATCTAATTGGTTGAAATTTCTACTTCTACGGAGCAATGCATTTATTCGTGATATAAATACTGCTAATTTGAATGGTTTTGTTATATAATCATCACCTCCGATATCAAGACCCATTATGATATCTATTTCTTCATCAGCAGCAGTAAGAAACATAATCGGTACATTTGAAGTTTTACGAATTTTTTTACATAAATCATAACCATTACCATCGGGAAGCAACACATCCAAAATCACCAAATCATATTTTTCATTTGTCCATAATTTACTTGCTTCAAGACTTGTTCGAGCAACCTCTATTTCATATCCTTGCTTTTTTATAGCAAAAGATAAACCATTAATTAAACTTAAATCATCCTCAACAAAGAAGATATGTTTCAATTATTTCCACCTACCTTTATTTTTCTATGTATATTGTCAATTGGTTTTCTTATGGATTTTTACAAATTATCTTTGTAGAAAAACTTCTCTTATTCATAGACTTAAATTTTTGGTACGTTCTCGCACATTCTATAGCCTATTATAGGAGATACTTAATTTCATTTGTTTATTATCAACTTTTAGTTTTCTAATTCCATTTATATCTTAACAAAAACAAGTATAAACCACCATAGCTCTTATGTCTTATTCGCAAAATTATACGATAAAAAAATTTCATACAGGAAGAAAAATAATTTTACAAAGAATAAAAAAAGTATTATTAGTAAAGATGAAATGGGGAACATACTTTTCTAAATAGATTTAATGTATTGCATTAAAACATTACCATATATTAGGTATTTTAGTGAATAAATTACTACTAGACGTTTTTAGCAATAAAACATAACGGCTGTCAGAGTCCTGATAAATAACTAAATAAATTTAAATATCATAAAAATCAGTTTCTCATTCTCGTAATTTCAGCATCATTCGGAAGATTTCATAAGTTTCTCCAAAAAACGTTATAATCAGATATATTTTATGCTAATTAATTTGATATTAAAATTTTATGTTTAATAATTTTAGCAT
>JBDMZA010000042.1:0-7945 GCA_039770155.1 Clostridiales bacterium | reverse complement strand
TATAATTAATAATATAAGTTTTAATGGATAATAAAAAAATGATATTATTTTTTTATTATTTCTATAAGTTTATAAGTTATAAAAAGGAGGTATAAAGCTAGAGATGAAAACGTATATGGCTAATGAGAATGATTTAAGCAGAAAATGGTTTGTAGTAGATGCAGAAGGAAAAGTTCTTGGAAGATTAGCAAGTGAAATTGCTAAAATTTTAAGAGGTAAGCATAAACCACAATATACACCACATGTTGATGTTGGAGATCATGTAATTGTTATAAATGCTGAAAAGATAGTTTTAACTGGTAAAAAATTAGATCAAAAGTATTATAGGCATCATAGTTTATATCCAGGTGGTTTAAAAGAAATTACATATAGAAAGTTTTTAAAAACTAAACCTGAAAAAGCTATTGAAATAGCTGTTAAACGTATGTTACCAAAAAATAGTTTGGGAAGAACTATGTATAAAAAGTTAAAAGTTTATAGAGATAGTGAACATAAACATCAAGCACAAAAGCCTGAAGTATTAGAATTCAAAATATAAGGGGGGTTAATAATTAAATGGCTAAAGTTCAATATTATGGCACAGGAAGAAGAAAAAAATCTATAGCAAGGGTTAGATTAGTTCCGGGGAATGGCCAAGTTACAGTGAATAAAAGAAAAATAGAAGATTTTTTTGGATTAGAAACATTAAAAGTTATTGTAAAGCAACCCCTTGTGCTTACTGATACAATGTCAAAATTTGATGTTGTATGTAATGTAGTCGGTGGTGGTTTTACAGGACAGGCTGGAGCAATAAGACATGGGATTTCAAGAGCTCTTTTAGTAGCAGATGAAGAGTATAGATCAGTGCTAAAGAAAGCAGGATTTTTAACAAGAGATCCAAGAATGAAAGAAAGAAAGAAATATGGTTTGAAAAAAGCAAGAAGAGCTCCACAATTTTCAAAGAGATAATAAGGAATATACAAAAAATAAATTGGTATTCTCGATTAATGAATCATATATGTATAGTGATTTTCAGACGAGAAAAATGGGATATAGAAAAATAAATTATTATTCTCAAATGATTAAATCAAACTTTAGACGAAAAGAATTTGGTATTATAAAAATAATTGGAACGGTTTATACCGTTCCAATTATTTTGAAAAATTTCTTAAGTTTCAAGGGAATTTCAGATGAAAAGAATTGGATATTCTTTTAGCTTTACATTAAAAATAATTTATATTAAAATGTCTATAAAGAATAGGTTTATGTTAAGGGGATTATGCATGATTCATTGTAAATCAAATACAGAAAAAGATACATTATTATTTGGTGAAAAGCTTGGTAAAATTTTATATGAAAATAGTTTGATTTGTTTAGATGGTGATTTGGGTACAGGCAAAACAGTTATAACAAGAGGAATTGCAAGAGGATTGGGTATAGAAGAATATATAACAAGTCCTACATTCACACTAATTAATGAATATGAGAGTAAACTTAATCTATATCATTTTGATGTTTATAGAATACATACAATAGATGAATTGTATGAAATTGGTTTCGAAGAATATATTTATAATGGAATTTGTGTTATTGAATGGTCCGAGAATATAAATAAGGCATTACCAAATGAATTTATTAAAATAAAAATAGAAAAAGATAATATTGACTATAATTTAAGAAATATTTATATAGATTTTAAAGGTGAAAAATATTCAGAATTGAAAAGAATTTTTCAAGAAAGTGGTAAATACAAAGATGAAACTGTTAGCTATTGATACTTCTACATCCTGTGCAGGAATATGTATATATGAAGATAATAAAGTTTTAGCAGAACTTAATATAAATAATGATAAAAAAACACATTCTCAAAAATTAATACCCTATATAAATAACTTATTAAAAGAATTTGGTTTTAAAGTTTCAGATTTTGATATTTTTGCTGTTACTACAGGTCCAGGATCTTTTACAGGTCTTAGAATTGGTATAACTACAGTGAAAATTTTTTCTTATATCTATAAAAAACCATTGGTAGGAGTTACTACATTAGATACTATGGTATATAATTATCATTTCTCAGAAAAAATATTATGTCCAATAATAGATGCCAGAAACTCTCAGGTATATACTTCTATTTATACTAATAATGGTCACTTAGATAGAATAACAGACTATATGGCTATTCATATAGATGAATTAATCAAAATACTAAATAATTTTAATAGGGAGATTATTTTTTTAGGAGATGGTATTGATAAACATAGAGATTTTCTAGATAAAACTATAAAAAGTAAGTGTTTTTTCTCTCCTGCAAATCTGAAATTTCAGAAATCTTCATCTCTTGCTACATTAGCCTATGAAATGTATTTAAGGGGAGAGGTAAGTAATTCTTTTAAATTAGAACCTTTTTATTTAAGAAAATCCCAAGCAGAAAGAATTAGAGATGAAAGATTAAAAGAGAATAAAAATGGGAAAAATTGATATTTTTAAAGTGAAGTTATCTAATATTAATGAAATATTAGAAATTGAAAAATTGAGTTTTAGCACACCATGGACAAAAAAAATATTTGAAAATGAATTAATTAATGAAAAATCTTATTATATTTGTGCTACAATAAATAATATTGTAGTAGGATATATTGGAGTTTGGATTATACTTGATGAATGCCATATTATGAATTTAGCTGTTCATCCTGAGTATAGAGGTCTTGGAATAGCAAGTCTATTAATTGAAAATATAATTTTCTATTGTCATAAATTAAAAGTTCTAAATATCACATTAGAAGTAAGAAAAAGCAATGTAATTGCACAAAATCTATATAAGAAATTTGATTTTAAATCTGAAGGAATTCGAAAATCATATTATGAAGATAATAAAGAAGATGCTTTAATTATGTGGAAAAAAGATAAGGATACCTAAAAATAATAGTTCAGTGGATAAAATATACAAAAGATTACTGGAGGTTTTACTATGGGCAATATAAATAAATTAACACCTGATAAGTTAAAAGTTGAATGTAATTCTAAAGTCTTTGAATTTACAGATACATCAAAGCTAGAGCCGCTTCAAGGTTTAATAGGTCAAGATAGAGCTGTTAAATCAATGGAATTTGGTTTGAAAATTAAAACCAGAGGATATAATTTATATTTGTCAGGGCAAATAGGAACAGGAAAAACAAGTTATGCTCAAGGGTATGTAAAATCTTTAGCTGAAAAAGAAAAAATACCTGATGATTGGTGTTATGTATATAATTTTGATAAACCAAATCAACCAATTGCCTTGAATATGCCTGCTGGAATGGGAGTAGTATTCCAAAAAGATTTAGATGAGTTTATTAAAATAATAAAAATGGAATTAAAAAAAGCATTTGAAAGTGAAGATTATGAAAGAGAAAAGTCTGAAATAAGTAAAAATTTTCTTGTTAAAAAAGATGAATTAATAGAAAAACTTAATGAAGATGCTAAGGAACAGGGATTTGTAGTGAAAACAACTAATTCAGGAATATATTTTTTACCGATAGTTGAAGGAAAAACTATAAGTGAAGATGAATTTGGTGATTTAGCAGATGATGTAAAACATGAAATAAGTAAAAAATCTGATGTTATTCAAAGAGAAACAATGGATATTATTAGGAAAATAAAAAATATAGATAAAGAATCAGAAGAAAAAATTAAGGTTTGGGAAAATAAGATTGCATTATTTGCTGTTGGAATGCAGACTAATGATTTGAAAGAAAAGTATAATGGATATGATAAAATTTCGGAATATTTAGATAAGCTTCAGATTAATATTTTTACCAATTTAGATGAATTTAGAGATGAAGAAGTTCCAGAAGACCAACAACAGGTTTTACTTCCATGGCTTATGAAAAATATGGATTCAACAGAAAAATATAGAGTTAACCTATTAGTAGATAATGGTTCCTTAAAAGGAGCTCCTGTAATATCAGATTATAATCCTACGTTTTATAATCTAATGGGAAAATTAGACTATGAAAATGAATTTGGTTCAATGACTACTGATTTTACAATGATTAAAGCTGGTCAGTTGCACTATGCAAATGGTGGATATTTAATAATACAGGCAAAAGATATATTAAGTAATTATCAATCATGGGAAGGGTTAAAGCGGGTTTTAAGAACTGGAGAGGTGTCAATTGGATGTGTTAAAGAAGAGCTAGGTTTAGTCCAAGTATCTGCTATAAAACCTGAACCTATTCCAGTTGAATTAAAAGTTATTATTATAGGGAATTCATATCTATATCAAATGCTTCTAGATTATGATGAAGATTTTAAAAAATTATTTAAAGTAAAAGTGGATTTCGATGATGAAATGGATAGAAATGAAGAAAACATTAAGAAGATGGCTCAATTTATAAGTTCATATTGTGTAAATGAACAATTGTTACATTTTGAAAAAACAGGTGCTGCTAAGATAATAGATTATTCATCAAGATTAATAGAAAATCAAAAAAAGATGTCTACTAAATTTAATGATATAGTTGAGATAATAAGTGAGTCATCCGCATGGGCAGAAATAGAAAAATCTAAAAAAGTCAGAGCAAAACATGTCAAAAAAGCTATTGAAGAAAAAGTTTATAGAAGCAATAAGTATGATGAAAAACTACAAGAGTATTTAAATGAAGGAAGAATAATAGTTACAACAAAAGGGGAAAAAGTGGGACAAATTAATGGTTTGTCAATACTTGATATGGGAGATTATTCTTTTGGTAAGCCTAATAGAATAACTGCAAATACTTTTATAGGCGAAAGAGGAATTGTAAATATAGAAAGAGAAGTTGAAATGAGTGGAACAAGTCATTCAAAGGGAGTATTGATATTAAGTGGTTATATAGGATATAAATATGCTCAGGATATTCCACTTACTTTAACGGCAAGTCTTTGTTTTGAACAGATGTATGGAGGAATAGATGGAGATAGTGCGTCAAGTGCAGAGTTATATGCTGTTTTATCAAGTTTATCTGAACTTCCTATAAAACAGGGAATTGCAGTTACAGGTTCAGTAAATCAAAAGGGAGAAATACAACCTGTAGGAGGAGTTACAGAAAAAATAGAAGGTTTCTTTGCACTTTGTAGTGCTAAGGGATTAAATGGAGAACAGGGTGTTATTATTCCTCAGCAAAATGAAATAAATTTAGTGTTAAATGATAATGTGATAGATGCAGTTAAAAAAGGTAAGTTTCATATATATTCTGTTAAAACAATAGATGATGGAATAGAAATTTTAACTGGTGTTAAAGTTGGTAAAAAATCAAAACAAGGTAATTATGAAAAAGGCTCCATAAATTATCTTGTATATGAAAAATTAAAGAAATATGCAAAAATAGTTACTAATTGTGGTAAAGATAAAAAGTGAATCTATTCAACTTTTTTTGAAAATTCGTTAAACTATCGATATTTTCAGAAAAAAATTGTCTTATGAAATTTTTGATTATCCCTTATTTAATGAAAGTTCAGAGTAAAAGAATTCGGATTATTTTTTGATTTTGTTTGATACTAGTAGTTCTGAATTATAAGAATAAGTATAAAAAAGAGATAAGAATTAAAAATATCTCTTTTTTTATAAATTAATATAAATTTTAAAAGATTAGCATACAAAATTATATAATATACGTATTATAAGATATAGGAAACCCTAAAAAATAATAATGAAATATTTAAAAGAGTTTATTTTTTGGATATCCCATAGGAGAAGAAATATTTAGTTTTAGTTCTTTTTAGGGGGTGATTTTATATTTTGGATTTAGAAGATTTTGAATTAATTAATATTTGTCTTAAAAATAATAATGAACAGGCTTTTGAAGAATTAGTAAGAAGATATAAAAAATTAGTATATAGTGTAGTTTATAATGTATTATATAATAAAAAAGAAGTGTTTGATGTATCTCAAGAAGTTTTTATAAAAGTTTACAAAAATCTGGATAAGTATAATCCAGAATATAAATTTTCTACCTGGATTGTAAAAATTAGTACAAATCTTTGTTTAGATATTAATAGGAAGAAAAAAATTGATGTTCAATCAATTGAAGAAATTGAATTTTCAATTGGAGATTTTAATACTCCTGAGGATCAATTTATAAAGCGGGAGCAAAAATTACAATTAGATAAAATGATAGAGAGTTTGCCTGAAAAATATAGAACTTTAATTATTTTATTTCATAAAAACAATTTATCTTATGATGAAATAACAAAGATTATAAATAAACCTATGAGCATTGTTAAAAATAGAATATATAGAGCAAGAATAATGTTAAGAGATAAGTTATACGAAATGAGAAAGGAGGATGCATTATGAAATGTCAATCAGCAAGTAACTTATTAATGCGATATATTGATAATGAACTAAATGATTTGGAAAAACTAGAATTGGAACATCATATTAAGGATTGTAGAAGTTGTTGTAAAGAGTTTGAGGCTATGGAATATATGATTGAAATGATTGATTTAAAAGAAGATATTAGTCCTCCTGATAATTTCGAAGAACTTGTAATGGGAAAGATAAAGAATGAAAATAGTATTTCTAAATATAAAAAAATAAATTATCAAAAACATATAATTTTTTTAGCAGCTCTATTTACATTAATGATTGTAACTTATAAAACTTTGTGGGCTTTAGTATTATCAAAATTTGAAGTTTTTAAAGCTTTTGAAATTGTAATAAATAATACTTTTAAAATTGTATTTAATTCCTACAGTATAATAATTGAAGTTATATTTAAATTTGCATATGATTATTATTACGTTATTGTATTATTGATTGTTATGATTTATGCTATTTGTCAGTTGATATTTGTTAAAATAAGGGAGTATAGGGCTTCCTAAGAAAGGAGTAAGGTATAATCAAAATTTTATAATAACTAGTTATTCTTTTGATTATGCTAAAACATAGAAAATATGAAAAAAAAATTAATTAGCATTATATTTGTACTAATAGTAATTTTACAAATTAATATAGTCTATGGGAATGATTTATCTGAAAATAAAACTTATTTTTATGAAGATATTAAAATAGATAATCCTACAAATGGTAGTGTGCAATCTTTTTTTGGAGATGTTGAAATTAATTCCGAATTTAGTGGAGATATAGTGATTTTTTTTGGAGATTTAGAAATAAATTCAAAAGTAAATGGAAATGTTGTTTCTATATATTCTAATGTAAAGTTTTCAAAAAAAGGTATTTTACATGGAGACATAGTAAACTTAGGAGATATAGAAAACAGTAATAAGGCTAATATAAAAGGGAATCAAGTTAATATCTCAACAGGTAAACTTCCTAAAATTAATAAAGATTATTTTTTCAAAACTAAAATTTATATTTTAGCTTTTGTTTCTATTATTACTTTGCTATTTGGTTTGTTATTTGTTTGGATTTTAAGTAGATGGCTTAAAAAAGTGGTTATAAATATAGAATATGAAGCACCTAAAAAAATTGCTATTGGCTTTTTGATATATATTTTATTAATAATTATATTAATGTTAACATTTTATTTTATAATACCAATAATTTTATGGTTTATAATTGTTATAATTATTAATGTATTAACAATGATTTTCTTGGGCAAAATAATGATGAAAAGTTCAAGTATGGAAGATAATATCTATTTGGAATTTATTTTAGGTTATATTACAGTAATAATGATAAGACTAATAATAATTTTAGTATTACCTTATGATTCTATATTGGCATATTTAGCAGTTAATATGGTTTTTAGTTTATTAATAAATTCTTTTGGATTAGGTATTATGATATTTGGTATAAAATCTAAAAAAACTTCTATATAAAAATGATGCTAAGTTTTTTTTCGACTGAAGTTCGCTTAAATCTTACGAATTCACATTCAAGGTATAATCAAAAATTTCATAAGACAATTTTTTTCTGAAAATATCAATGGTTTAACGAATTTTCAAAAAAGTTGACTAGTTTATTTTTTGATTCTGCCCAAGAATT
>JBDMZA010000041.1:0-3579 GCA_039770155.1 Clostridiales bacterium | reverse complement strand
GTAAAAAATATAAGATAATAAACGAAGTTGATAATATTAATTTAATTAACCGAAAAAATAGATTTACTATCTTAAAAGAATTAAAGAATGAATATAACGAACTAAATAGAGGGATAATTTCTAAAGTAGATATAAATACTTATGGAAAAGATGATGAGATAAGGAGAGTGTCAGATGAATAAATATTATAGAGAAAGAGTTGATGAAAACTGCATAAATGAATCATTTGTTTCTGAAGCTCGCTTGAACAAAACACAACATGATGTGATTTTACTGATATATAAGATGACAGCTATGAATGTAAATCAAATTGCAAATGCATTAGGATATAAAGTTGGCTATATCAGAAATACTTTAAAATATTTATATGACAAAAGATTTTTAGATAGAAAATTTTTAACTGTTCCTTTTGGAACAGGATCAGGTAAAGCAGTTTATTTTTTAGATATATCTGGCAAAATATATGTTAGTGGCGCATTAAATATTAAATATAGAGACATAAAGTGGAGAAAATCAGAAAATAATATATATAATATAAAACTGGAACATACATTAGGAATATCAGAAAGTATGGCAAATACTTCAAAGGCAATAATGAATACTAATAATATAAAACTAGAAGAATGGAAAAGTGAAAAAGAACTTGGTTTGATAAAGTTTGAATTCAGTGGTGTTGAATATTTTTTTGCTCCTGATAGTTTTATTTCAATTTCAAGAGTAGAAAATAGTACAAAATATATATATGATTATTTCTTGGAATATGATAGAAAGATGAGTGTCAAAGAATTTAAAAATAAACTTTCAATTTATGAATTATATAAGAAAAGCAAAAAATATACAAGTAGATTTGAAATATATCCATCTATTTTGATTATTACAGAATCTTATAAAAAAGCACTAAAAATATATGAACAAGTTAAAAATAAAAATAGTGAAAATATAACTTATTATATAACAGACATAGAAAATTTTAAGAAAGATCCTCTTAAGTCATTACCTAAAAATGGAATTAGAACAGAATATATAAACGTATTAAAAGATTTATAACAATCCATATATTGGACATTATTCAAAACAAAAGTCGTTGTTTTTTATGTGAGTTCCAGGATGACTTCCAGAGTGAGTTCATTGAGTGAGATCCAGAGTGAGATTAATAATCTCACTCTGGATCTCACATAAAAAAAATTCTGTAAGTCTTGGTAACACTAATTTTTTTTGTTTTCAAAAAAACAGAAACAATGTTTATTATTTTATATATACAAACATTCGGGGGCAGTTTTAAATTTTCAAAATAATATTACAAGGTCATAATCTTGATAGTAAAACTAATTGCATAACTTGCTTTAAGATTATGTTAAATCTATGGTTAATAATGTGAAAAAGAAAAAATCAATATTTCGCAAAATTTTTAGATCATGAAACATATCTTACTTATAATAGCAAAAAAAAATAATTTAATTGTTACAAAATATTATATATAGACTAATGGAGAGAATTCCCTCTCCTAGAATTAAAAAAAAAATTTAAAATAATTGGAGGATTAACTATGTGTAAATGTGGATTCAATAATATAAACGGTTCCAAATTTTGTTCAAATTGCGGTGAAAAAATAAAAAATAATTTTGACAATAGCTATAGTATTTTGCCCAAAATGCTTTCTGTAAAAGAGACTTATGAACAGGTTTTCAATAAAAAAATAAGTCTAGCTACAATTTATAATCTTATAAGAACAAGATCAATACCTCATTGTAAAGTAAATGAGCGAATTTTACTTGATAAAGATAAAATAATTGAATGGTGGCATAAAAAATTAAATGACTCAACAAAACCTATCACTCTAAAAGATCTGCGAAAAATCATATAATTAAAAGGAGATAATAAAATGGCTGGAACATACCGAAAAATATCAAATAAAAAATGGGAATTGTGCATAAATATTGGATATGACCTAAATGGAAAAAGAATTAGAAAATATAAATACATTGAAGCAAAAGGAAAAAGAGAAGTTGAAGAACTTTTAGCCGAATTTGTTTCTGAATGCAGAAAAATAAATTATAGTAAATACGGCAACATAAAACTCAATGAATTTTTCCCTCTTTGGATGAAAGATTATGCTGAAAGTAGTTTAAGGAAAAAAACAATTTCCAGATACAAAACTTTATGGCCCAGAGTTGATAAGGCACTTGGAAAATTCTATCTCTCTGATATAAGACCCTATCATTTAATTCAATTTTATAATTTATTGAAAGAAGATGGTATTAGACTTGATAAAAAGCCTGGTGGACTTTCACCAACTACTATAAAACATCATCATGCTTTATTATCTACAGTGCTTGAAACAGCTGTTACATGGGAATTAATTTCATCTAATCCTTGCACTAAAGTTAAGATGTCAAGAATAGGTTTATCAAATAGTGGAATGAGAATTAAAAATGAAGAATCTATCTATACGACTGATCAAATCATAGAATTATTAAGCGTAATTAATTATGCTGAAATAAAATATAAATTATTTATTAATCTTGCAATTTTCACAGGTGCAAGAAGAGAAGAAATACTTGGTTTGGAGTGGTGCGATATATTTTATAATGATAATAAAATTAATATATTAAGAAGTAGTCAATATACGCCATTTGATGGCATTTATGAAGATGAATTAAAAAATAAAAAATCTCAAAGAAATTGTTATCTACCTGATGATATCATGGATATATTAAAAGAATATAAAAATTGGTGGAATAATGTTAAAAGATTTGCTGAAAAAAAAGATGTTTGGAAAGATACCAATAGACTTTTTATAAAACAAAACGGCAGCATCATGCACCCTGACACTCCAACAAAATGGTTTAATAAATTTTTGAAAAATAACAATCTACCTCACACCACCATTCATAAATTACGTCATGCCCATGGAAGTATATTATTATCAATGGGCATGGATATGAGTGCTGTAGCTGATCAAATGGGACATGCTGATTTACAAATGCTTGTAAGCACATATCTTCACAACATGACCAAAAATTCAACTGATGCAGCTAAGCATTTAAATAATGCACTATTAAAAAAAAGAAAAAATTAAATTAGGCGGAATTATAGGCGGAATTGACCAGATTAATTGTATATTACATAATTTTTTAAATTATGATGTATCCATAATTTATATTTGAAAGTCTTTAATATAAAACTTTTAATCAATATATAAGCTATAAAAACCTTTTAAATAGATAGCTTTAATTTTCATATGTTCTAAAACTCAAACTAAAAGAGACTTCCAAATCAATGAAAGTCTCTTTTTCTTTTAGTATGCCTGGAGGGATTCGAACCCACGGCCTACGGATTAGAAATCCGTTGCTCTATCCAGCTGAGCTACAGACACATACAATATTTTACTAGTGGTTGCTCTCTACAGCTTCTATATTATACTATGTCTTAATAATTAATGTCAATATTTTTTTTAAAATTTTTAAATAATAATTTTAAAAACATGCCATAAATTAAATTTAAATAAAAAAATAAATTTAAAACTTAAGGATAGCCTAAAAAATAATACCGAATTCATACTCGAGAATTAGAGTTTAT